>REEN01000067.1 GCA_007695015.1 Marinilabiliales bacterium | reverse complement strand
GAAGACAGATGCCGAATATGAATTCAGGCGTTTACACAAAGTTTTCGAAAGACTCTTAATTTATGGTAATTACTTATCTTATTAGATGGATTTTAATTATGATTATTAACTTTATGACAGAAATCTTTTGTTAAAATGACAATTTCATCCCCAAACCTGTGGCAAAAGGTAAAAAAGGGAAATATAAAGGCTTTTGAAATTCTTTATAAATGCTACTTCCCTTCTCTTTGTCTCTATTGCTACGGGGTGATTCCGGATGAGGAGCTTGTTAAGGAGATAGTCAATGATGTATTTTTGAAATTATGGGATAAGCGCAGGGATATTGATATTCAACACGGTATCAAGCCCTATCTTTTCAGATGTGTTCACAATGCATGTCTGGATTACAAAAGGTTAAAAAAGAACACCAGGCAAAATCAGATAATCGATATTTCTGATGAGATGAGGGAACTGGCAGATCCTGATGAAGAATACATATTTCAGCAGATAGCCCTTAAAAAACTTGAAAAAGATGTTACGGCCAGCATTGATAAACTTCCTGACAAATGCAAAGAAATTTTCATTTTAAGCCGGTATGAGCTGCTTTCCTATTGTGAGATTTCTGAAAGGCTCAATATATCGGTCAATACTGTAAAAACACAGATCTCAAGGGCGTTGGATAGTTTGCGAGTCAGTCTTAAGAAATATTTATAGTTGAGGTTCCTAACAGCTTTAAGTAAATCCAATCAATTACAAATTTTTTTCTGAACCGGTTTTGGAAAATGCTGGTATTGTTAGAGGCTATGAAGAAGGATTTCTTCGACACCCTGAACGGCAAGCCGACCGCTCTACCGACAACGCGATAGAAGTGATGAAAAATTAAATATATACATCCAAACACCATAACTATGTTTACACAATCGTTGTGCGTCAGCCGGAGAAATATCGCAAATCATCAACTTGTTTCTTAATTAAGAAACTCTTATCTTTGTATTAAAATAATTAATGGATAAAAAATTCGATGTTGACTTTTTGGGTGATGCCATTGATTTTTTGGACTCTTTAAACGAGAAAACGCGTCGAAAGATCTATTATAATGCAAGAAAAGCACAGATTGTCAATGACTCAGAATTATTTAAAAAATTAACTGAGATTATCTGGGAGTTTCGGACATTGTACGAGAAAAAGTATTACAGATTGTTAGCATTCTGGGACAAGACAGATAAAACGGAAATTCTTGTTTTAGCAACGCATGATTTATTAAAAAGACTAAAAAAACTCCCAAAAGTGAGATAAATAGGGCGGAAGAAATACGAAAAGCATACTTTGAACTAAAATCAAAGAAAAATGGAAAACAATAAATTACGCAGAACAAGCCTGGATGAAATGATTGATAAGCATATAGGCAAAGTTGGGACTGAAGATAGAGATGCTTTTGAAGAAGAATTGAGTCTTGATATTTTAGGACAAACAATCAAAAGAATAAGAGAAGAGAAGCATTTAACTCAAAGTCAACTTGGAGAGCTGGTTGGAGTAAAAAAAGCACAAATTTCCAAGGTTGAAAATAACCTGACTGATGCACGGTTTGATACTATATTGAAGGTTTTTAGGGCATTGAACGCTAAGATTAATTTCAATGTAGAATTAAAATAAAATCGCCCAACGCAACAACACGGTATATGTTAGCCTGGCAACTACCGAAAGGTTTCAAGCGTAATATCATTTAGGTTTAACCAGTTTTTTTAGGTTTAGGTTGGGGGTGAATGATAAGGCTCCTGTCATTATTGATACCAAGAATTTAAAGCTAATTCAGGGTAATTCCTTATATGTATTCGGTGGACCCGATGCGTGGATAGATTACACTGTTTAAAACCAACCCCGGGATTATTCCCGGCAACATTTAATACTATGCAAAAAACCGCTTTTAAGATGAAGCTCAAAAAAGGCTTCAGGGAAGAGTACATAAGGAGGCATGATGCAATATGGCCCGAGCTGAAAGAGCTGCTCAGCAGCAACGGCATATCTGATTATACAATATTCCTGGATAATGAGACTGATACGCTTTTTGCTGTCCAGAAGCAGGCAGAAGGATCCTCATCGCAGGAGCTCGGAAGTGAGGAGGTGGTCAGGCGATGGTGGGATCATATGTCCGATATCATGGAGACAAACTCCGACAATTCGCCGGTTTCCACTCCCCTTGAACAGGTGTTCCACATGGATTGAAATAAAACAATAACATTATGGCTATTAAGAGATTGATTGTTTCATGCAGCCTGATTTGCGCGGCTTTAGCAGCTTTTTTTACCGGTTTGTCGTGTTCAGGAGAGAATGGCATAGAAGCCAAATGGATAGTTCATCCTGCTGAGGATACCATTGCCAACCAGTGGCTTGTTTTCAGAAAGACGTTTGTCCTGGATGAGATCCCTTCCGGGGAATTAATGGCAGATGTGGCAACCGACAGCAAATACTGGTTGTTTATAAATGGTGAGATGGTTGTTTTTGAGGGGGGACTGAAACGGGGGCCGAACCCGGATGATACTTACATGGACCGGGTGGATACAGGGCCCTCTCTCCGGCAGGGAGAAAATGTTATCGCAGTGCTGGTCTGGTTCTTCGGAAAGGATGGGTTCTCCCATAAAAACAGCGGACTACCGGGACTTTATCTCTGTGCACTTGAGGGAGGATTGCCACTGGTTAGTGACAGCACATGGAAGGTTACTGTCCATCCCTCATTCGGCGAAACCGGTGAGCCCTATCCTAATTACCGCTTGCCCGAATCCAATATCCATTATGATGCAAGAGATGATATTGGCGAGTGGTTTGCAGCAGGATATGATGATTCTGAGTGGCATCGTGCAGTTGAAAAAGGGGTGCCTCCGGTGGCTCCATGGAACAACCTGGCTGAGAGGCCGATACCCGGGTGGAAAGATTACGGCATCAGCCGGTATGACACCGCTCCCCGGTTTCCTGTTACGGTGACAAATGACACCGTCATAATAGTCCCTCTCCCATATAACGCCCAGGTCACACCAGGCTTCAGGATCGTGGCGCCGGAAGGGAAGAGGGTAGTTATTTTGACGGATAATTATTTTGGAGGGAGTGCATATAATGTACGGACAGAATATATTACCAGGCAGGGAGAACAGGATTTTGAGACTCCCGGATGGATGAACGGGCACTATGTCCATTATGAGATTCCTGCCGGTGTTGAGGTTCATGATCTATTTTACAGGGAGACCGGATACAATACCGAATTCACCGGGTATTTCAATAGTGATGACCCGTTTTATGATCTGCTGTGGAAAAAGTCTGTAAGATCACTCTATATCAACATGCGTGATACATACATGGATTGCCCTGACAGGGAAAGGGCCCAATGGTGGGGGGATGTGATTCTTCAACTGGAGCAGTCTTTTTATGCATTTGACAGGGAAAGCGACCACCTGGCGCGCAAAGGGATCCTTGAACTGATCAACTGGCAGCGTGCCGATTCGACCATCTACTCACCTGTTCCTTCAGGGAACTGGGATAATGAACTTCCAATGCAGATGCTTGCCAGTATCGGGTATTACGGATTCTGGAACTATTATTACTACACAGGCGACACCGTTACAGTGGAGGCGGTGTATCCGGGTGTCAGAAGTTATCTTCATGTGTGGGAGAAAGGTGAAAACGGGCTGGTTGTTGAGCGCCCCGGTGGATGGACATGGGGCGACTGGGGGGATAACAGGGATATGACTCTGTTGTTTAACCTTTGGTATTCTTTGGCCTTGCAGGGTTTTGAAAATATGGCCTTTTTGCTGGGCCATGACAGTGATGCACAATGGGCTGCCAGCACAAATGAAAGTTTAGCGGAGAATTTCAGGAATGCATTCTGGACCGGGAACGAATACAGGTCGCCCGGTTATAACGGAGAAACCGATGACCGGGCTCATGCCCTGGCAGTGCTGGCAGGAGTTGCACCAGTGGAGGATTACGGATTGATAAGGGATGTGCTTATGAGGGAGTACCACGCGAGTCCCTATATGGAAAAGTATGTATTGGAATCTCTTATCAGGATGGGTTTTGTTGATGATGCGCTGCAGCGCATGAAGGAGCGTTTCGGGCCCATGGTTGAGAGCGAGCTTACCACTTTGTGGGAGGGATGGGGTATAGGAGCTGCCGGCTTCGGGGGTGGCACCTACAATCACGGCTGGTCGGGCGGACCGCTCACATTGCTAAGCAGGTATATTGCAGGCATTGCACCAGCAGCCCCCGGGTTTTCAGAGATATTGTTCAAGCCACATCCGGGGCACCTGCAAAAGGCGGAAGCCAATTCAGTAACGAATTATGGAGAGATCAGGGTGAGATTCAGCCGGGAAGGCAACAGTTTTGTACAGGAGATCAGCTCGCCGGAGGGAAGGAGACTGTTAGCCGGAGTGCCGTTGTTAAACCGAGAGATTATCCGTGTGACGCTTGATGATCTGGTTATCTGGGAGAACGGATCAGCTATTGATCACCCTGATGCAGAATTTTCAGGCCGGGATAATGATTACATCTATTTTGCCCTGACATCCGGCAACCACATTATCCATTCATACTAAATATCTGCCGGCTCCTCACTTTTTCTGAAAAACAGGAAGCTGGCCGATACAAACCATATTATCGCTCCTGCAAGCATCAGTCTGTTGACCTGTTCCGGGCCGGTCACGCCCTGCCAGTTAAGGATGGAGGGTACAAGCGTCAGTAACAGTCCCAGTACCGCCATTATAATAAAAATAGTTCTCACTGCCGGTGTAATTATTTGTTTTTTAGTATTTTCAGGCATAACAGTTTTATATTAAGGTTGTTTTGCAATTCCGTTATTAATGGATCTCTGGTAGAATAGCGAGAACAACAGATATAGCCCAACCGCTGCCAGCCAGGTAGGCGCCGGCAGGAAAAACAGCTCAATACCGACAACCTGGTTGAAAAACAGTGCTGCGGCCAAAAGGAGGAACCATGTTGCACCAGCTGCAGTATTGAACATCAATCCTCTTTTCTCTGCAAAATAACTCTCAAGTCCCGCTCTTTTGAACAGGTAGAAATCGGCAAAAATGATTCCTCCCATCGGGATAAGTATCAGTCCGTACAGCGCCACGAAATCAAGCAGTCTCATGACCAGGGCCGGGAACATTGCTGCTATGGTGGTTATCGCTCCGGCCAGAAGGGTTACCTTCCATCTCTGCCAGTTGGGCGAGGCCACCTGTAATGCCAGACCGGCCCTGTAAAGCGTAGGGTTGGCGGTTGTCCACCCTGCTATAACAACGCATATTGCCCCTGCCACGCCTACTGCCTGGTAGGCAACCGGGCCGGGAGAGTCGCTTGTCGCGGCGGCATACAATATTCCTGAAGCTATCCAGGCGATATAGTGCCCGAGGTACATTCCCACGGCAGAGGCAAAGCCGTAATACCATTTTTTTGCATACCTGAAAATGGTGAGGTCAGACATGCCAAGGTGCATGGCAGCATTCGCGAGCCAGGTAAAGAATATAACGTGCCAGATGGTGAATTGCGACTGCCCCTCTCTTGCCACGCCCGTCCATATGGTATCATTAGCCACCTGCCAGAAGTTACCGAGCCCTGGTTCTATACCGAGTTTTGGAAAGGTGTTTATGGCTGCCGCAACAAATATCAGGAACATCCACGGCGCGGCAATTTTGGCGAACCGGGCAAGTGATTCAAAACCCATTATGGCAATAGCGGTAATAACACCCCCGACGCATATGACGGTAATTACCCAGCCTATGCTGTTGGGATACAGATCACCGAGTGAGGGCATGGTTATGTTGAAAGGGATGCCTACCGCCGTTGCTGAAACTGCGACCATTGCTCCTGCAAGGAAGCAGAACATCAGGGCATTGACTATGTTGTATATGAATACAAGGACCGGGCCGCATATTTTCCTCAGCTGCCAGTACAATGACAGTCTCTCTTTTACGGCAATCGGCGATGTAATGAAAGCCCAACTGAGGACTGCCAGGATATTTCCGATGAATCCACCCAGGAAAAGATCTGTGGCCGAAACTCCGTGGGCGACGAAGAGGATGCCTATTACAAATTCGGTTCCCGCAACATGTTCTCCTGCATAGATCCCAAGGAAATTACCTATTCGCTGCAGCTTGTTCTTGGTAACAGGCTCGCGGTCAAATTCGTAAAGTTTGTCAAGTTTTCTGGTGATGGAGGAGGCCTTCATAGGTTGTTTGTCTTAATCTGTTAACCGGGTAAATTGATGGTTACTTCAAAAACATGCAATATGGTAAAAATCCGGGTTATTTGAAAGATGCAAGTTTTGATTTAATGATATTCAGGCCTGAAAAGTTAGTTTTAAAATTATATATTTATCGGTTAAATAATCTCGCATGGACAAAAACAGGAAAATTGAGGAAGCCTACAGGATGGCAAGGGATATGTATGCTGAAATTGGTGTAGATACGGACGAGGCGCTGAAAATGCTGGATTCAGTTAACATTTCTCTTCACTGCTGGCAGGCCGATGATGTGGGCGGTTTCGAAAGTCCTGATTCCCGCCTGGGCGGGGGAGGAATTCAGGTTACCGGTAATTACCCGGGGAAAGCCCGCAGTATTGATGAACTTATCCAGGATATTGACAAGGTAATGAGCCTTCTTCCCGGAAGACAACGACTCAACCTGCATGCAATTTATGGTGATTTCGGAGGCCGGGGGGTTGATCGCGACGAGATAGAGCCGGTTCATTTTCAGAGGTGGATTGACTGGGCAAAGGATAATGGTACAGGCCTGGATTTCAATCCCACCTGCTTTTCACATCCGTTCGCTGATAACGGATATACTTTATCGGACAAGAACCAGAAGCACAGGCGGTTCTGGATTGAACATGTAAAAAGGTGCAGGGAGATAGCTTCGGTCATGGGCAGGGAACTCGGCACTGCGGCTGTGAATAATATCTGGATACCTGACGGATCAAAAGATGTGCCGGTTGACAGGAACACGCACAGGTCCCTGTTGAAGGAATCTCTCGATGAGATATTCTCTGTTGAGTACCCGTCTGCCCATTTAATTGATTCTTTAGAGAGCAAGCTTTTCGGTATCGGGTCAGAGGCCATGGTGGTCGGCTCACTTGAGTTTTATATTGCCTATGCCCTGCAGAAGGGGAAAATGGTATGTATCGACAACGGCCATTTCCATCCGACTGAGCAGGCAGGGGACAAGATATCGGCACTCCTGCAGTTCTTTGACGGACTTCTGCTGCACCTTACAAGGGGTGTCAGATGGGACAGTGACCATGTTGTGACATTCAACGATGAGATTCAGCTTATCGCCCAGGAGGTGGTCAGGTGCAAGGCCCTTGACAGAGTCCGCGTCGGCCTCGATTTTTTCGATGCAAGCATTAACAGGGTAGGGGCCTATGTCACCGGTGTGCGTGCCGCCCAGACGGCTTTTTTGTATGCGCTTCTCGAGCCTGTTCACCTTCTCAGGAAATTTGAGGAGGAGGGCAGGTACTTTGAGCGTCTTGCATATATGGAGATCATGAAGACCAGGCCATTCGGAGCAGTATATGATTATTACTGCCTGACAGGTGATGTGCCGGTTTCAGTTGAATATACCAAAGCTGTAGCTGAATATGAGAAAACGGTTCTTTCAAAAAGAGTTTGACTAAATTTTAACCAATAAAATCTTTTATTATGGATAATCATTCATCATCCCGCAGACGTTTTATCAAAAAGACTGTAATGGCCGGAGGAGCAGGTATGATCGGAGCCAAAGCCCTGCTGGCCCGGCCGTTGGCTGTACAGCCGGCGCCCACACTTAAAGGCAAGAAAGTATTGTTTGTTTACGGAGGCTGGGACGGGCACGACCCCGAACCCTCACGTGACCTTTTTGTCCCCTGGATGAGGCAGGAGGGAGCAGAGGTAACGGTATCCGACACGCTTGACGCCTATCTTGACAAGGAGCTCATGGATTCTCTTGATCTCGTGGTGCAGATTTGGACCATGGGCCAGATCTCGAATGAGCAGGAAAAGGGCCTGCTTGAGGCAGTGAAAAACGGCTGCGGCATTGCGGGGTGGCATGGCGGACTGTGTGATTCTTTCAGGAACAATGTTGAGTACCAGTTTATGACAGGAGGGCAATGGGTGTCACATCCGGGTGGGATTATTCATTACCGGGTGAACATAGTTGACCATGAAGATCCTGTAACGGCCGGACTTGAAGATTTCAACATGCATTCAGAGCAATATTACATGCACGTTGATCCCAATGTGAAGGTTATGGCAACTACGACCTTTACCGACGAGCATGCTAATTGGATAGGAGGCACTGTAATGCCCCAGGTCTGGAAGAAGTATTATGGCAAGGGACGCGTGTTTTATTCTGCTCTCGGGCATGTTATTGGCGATTTTGAAGTTTATGAGGCCCTTGAAATCCAGAAAAGGGGAATAAGGTGGGCGGCAGAAAGCAAATATCACCCATTCGAACAATGGATCAGTCCGGCCTACAGGGATGGAGCACCCGATATGCTTAACCGTCTGTGAGTTGAGGACTTATACGCTGAAGGTGCGGATTACAGGCTTTCAAGTATTTCACCCAATCTCTCTACGGTCAGGTACACCTCTTCAAAGGAGTTGTAAAGGGGTGCCGGTGCTATCCTGATAATGTTCGGGGGACGCAGGTCTGTTATTATTCCCGATTCCGTCAACCGGTAGTATAGATCACTGGCACGAGGATGCTCAATGGCAATGTGCCCGCCTCTGCGTTCCGGTTCCCTTGGCGTGATTATCCTGCATTCAGGATGGAACGGCATGATGGTTTCCCTGATCAGACCGTCAAGGTAACCTGTCAGGCGGAGAGAAACCTGCCTTATGGTCTCTATCCCTGCCTCAAGGGTTATGTTAAGCGCACCTTCAAGAGGAGACGATCCGAGTATGCCGGGAGAGGATATCTGCCACCGGCCGGCGCCGGCAGCAGGGGTGAACTTTGTCAGCATGTCGAACTGTTTCTCCTTATCGCTGCCGAACCAACCGGGAAGAGAGGGATCAAGTCCGAAATGTCTTTTATTCACATACAGGAACGCGGCGGCTCCCGGACCTGCATTCATGTATTTATAGCTGCACCAGAGTGCAAAATCAACACCCCACTCATCAAACCTGTGGGGAATCACTCCGGCCGAGTGACTGCAGTCAAACCCTGCAGGTATGTTTCTTTCCCTTGCAGCCCCGGCTATCCTGGCTATATCAAGCAACTGGCCGCTGCGGTATAGCACCGAAGGCAGGAACACAAGCGCCACCTTATCTGACATCCTGCCGATGATCTCATCTTCATCAAGCAGCCCGTGTTCATTTGCCTTTACCATTATGAGGTTCTCGCCAGGGTCTATGCCCCTGTTTCTCAGAAGTCCCTGCAATGCATACAGGTCAGACGGGAAATTAATCTCATCGGCCAGTATCTTTTTCCTGCTGCCTGAAGGCCGGTAAAAGGATCCTGCCAGTGTATGTATGTTAACAGTTGTTGTTCCGGTAAAAACAACCTCTTCTTTTAACGCGCCGAACATGGAGGCTGCCCGGGCTCCCATCTCTTCTGAAAATCTGAACCACGGAATCTCTGCATTCATCCAACCTCCTATGCCAAGGGTTCTCCATTCATCCAGAACCCGCAGCAGGGATCTTTCGGCGTCAATACTCAGCAGCCCCAAAGAGTTGCCATCCATATACACTTTCCCCTCAGGTATATGAAAACGGCTCCTGAATTCTGCGAGTTCGTTTTTGGCGTCCAGCTTCCTGGCGTAGGTTCTATTATATAAGGGTTTGTTCTTCACGACTTTAAGGTTTTTACAGGTTGCGGTTACCGGACTGTTAAAAAATGGCCTTCCCCCTTCCGGGAGCGGCCATTCATCTCATCTGAAAAAAGCACGGCAAATATCCTTACGGTAAATATAACCGGTTTTGAGCCGAAATCATAGGATTGTCAATTAAAAAACAACCTTAAGGTAAATTATCAGGCCGTAACGATCTCTTTCTTATCCTTGTCCCAGAACACCTTGGTTTCCAGCCTGTATGCCTGTGTGCCCATGTGGGCGGCAATTGCCTCTTCAACGCCTGCCTTGATGTCGCATGAGGTCTTTCCGGCTCCACGTATTGCATCTACCCACTCTTTTATGTGCAGGAAGGTTGTATCAACTCTTCTGCCTCCACGGTAGGTATAGAGCAGGCCCCTGCTTGCGAAGTACTGCTCGGTTGCAGAAGTGACCACATCCACTCCCTCACGACCCGGTGTGTAGGTCAGCAGCGGGGTGTCGGTCCGGATTATTCCCGCTTCGATATGCTCTTTGTAGCGTGTCGAATCCCTGTCAGCATACACTGTCATGTTGGCGCTTAGCTCCATGTGTGCGTCGTGGCCGAAGAATGTCTTGTTTCGCCTGTTGCTGCTGGCAAGCGAAGCGCTGTAGAGGAGGCTCAGGTCACGTTCGGGGTACTGGTAGCTTACCTGCAGCACGTCGGGAACGGTACGCCCGTCTTTGTAATAGTAGATCCCCCCAGAGGCGACTGCCGAATGGGGAATGCCAATATCCATAACCTGGTTTATGGCATCGAACTCGTGTGTAAACAGGTCGCCGGTCAGCCCCGTGCTGTAATCCCACCAGCAGCGCCAGCGGAAGAACCTTTCAAGTGAGAACGGGTGCGGAGGTGCAGGTCCGGTAAACTGTTCCCAGTCAATCGTGTTTTCATTAGCCTCCGGGTCTATGTCGTATACCCATGCACCGTTGGGAGAGTTCCTGTTGGTATAGCACTCAATCTTTGTGATCTTGCCCAGGATATTCTTTTCTATCAGCTCTTTTGCCCTCAGGTGGCTCTCAATCTGACGGTTCTGGTGTCCCAGCTGGAAAACTACGCCATTCTCCCTTACAGCTTCTTCAACCGCGTGGGTTTCGGCAACAGTCAGACTCAGAGGTTTTTCCAGGTAAACGTGCTTACCTGCCCTGGCAGCCTCAATGGTCATTTCAGCATGCCAGTGATCGGGAGTTGCTATAATTACGGCATCGATATTATCTGCATTGATCAGATCCCTGTAGTTATCATAGAGTTCTGCCGGCTGCCCTTTTTGTCCCCCTGATCCGGCCCGGTAAAGATTTGCAGAGGTCTCCAGGGCCCTCCTGGTATGGGCGGTGAAAATATCGCATACTCCGGTAATACGGATATTCAGGTCCTCCTGTTCGAGGTAGACCTGCAGCCTGTCATCGGCCCTGTTCTGAGCTGCCGCTTCAGTCCAGCTGTCTATCAGTTCCGGATGAGCGAATCCTGCTGAACGCAGCAGTTGTTCACCCCTTATGCCGAACCCGATAATCCCAATCCGGAGAGGGTCTCCCCCCGTTGTAACAACCGGGCTGAAAGGCATGGGTTCATTAACCGTGTCCAGCCCCAGCTCCTTCAAGAGCCGTCCCTGCCTGTAATGCTGGAGGCTTTGCTTTCGGAAGGCACCGTAGAGAAGTGCTCCTGCAAACGGTAATGTTGCCAGACTTTTAAGTACATCCCTGCGTCCTATCCCTTTTGTGTTGTTTTCAGTTTTTTTTGACTTATTGTTATCCATTTTTGTGAGAATATTATCATGCGAATTCCGGATTTATTAACATTTTTTTTTCCGGTTTATTGTTTTTTCCTTTTGAATAGCCGGTCTATCCCTATAATGTGCCCGGTGGGAAAAACATACAGAACTGCCAGCGCCAGGAGTTCAATAAGGTTCTTGTTTACCCACAGGTAACTTCCTTCACCCGGGAACATGTATTCGGCCGACATGATTGGTGGCTGTGCCAAATAATAGAAGAGGAGAAGAACCATTCCCGCAATCTTGGCATATTTTGTGAGAAAGCCCGTTATCAGGGCCAGTCCGATAAGTGCCAGCCCCCACATGTTAAGCTGGTCGGATATGGCCAGTGCAGTGGGATTTGAGGCAATGCTTCTGAAAATACCTGAGAACCATCCCTGTGAGTCCATTAAAAATGCCTGGGCCGTCCAGCTGCCCTGCAGGATCTTTGCAACCCCTTCGTACATGAAATGCCAGCCTATTGCCACGCGCAGTGACACCAGCAATACGAGCCTGGGCATTGTATAGCTTTTGAAATTGTTATCAGTCATTATGTATATAAAAGTTTGATGGGTTAAGTATTGGCAGGTAAAACAAAACCTTACCGGGAAGCCTCAAATATAATTATTACATGAATTTTCTTTATGTGAAAAAATCTTAAATCGGCCTGCCGGGTTATTTGCCATGCATCCTTGCAGCCTGCATCACAATATCCATGCATTCATCATGCCGCTCCTCAATAAGCTGCATAAGCCTGAACTGGGCCCTGCATCGCCTCAGGTTCTGATCGCTGTAACCGGTTGAATAGTATATATCGCCCATTATATAGTCGGTCAGGAATCTCAGCCCCATTATGAATGTCATATAACGGGCAGAAAGGGGCAGCAGTTCAAGTTCGGACTGGGTCAGAAATGCAACGGTTTTTTCAATAAAACCATTGGTATAGGCGCGGAATACCGGTATGCTGAACCTGATCCTGTTAAGATCGGCTTCATCTTCATCGGCAGTGTTTGCAGCGGTACGGATAGTGTCGCCGAAGTCATAGAGAGAAAGACCCGGCATGACGGTATCCAGGTCAATGACGCATGCTGCCCGGTCTTTTTCATCAAACAGGATGTTGTTGAGCTTTGTATCGTTGTGCGTCACCCTGACGGGTAATTTGCCCTCTCTTTCCAGGCGGGGGATAACCAGCATGGCATCAATCGCCCTGGAGGCGGTTTCGATCTCACTTTTCACTTCATCAACCCTTCCTGCAGCGTTTGCTTCTATAGCTCTCAGAAATTTCTCAAAACGCATTTCGATGGAGTGAAACTCGGGTATTACCGGGTATATCTCATCTGCCGGCATATCCCTCAGGTCACCTATAAACTGTCCGAATGCCTTCCCTGCCTCATTTGCGACCTTGTTGTTTGGTACAATATCATAGCTGATACCCGGTTCCAGTTTATTATATATCCGCCAGTGATTGCCTGACTGGTCGGTAAAAAAGGGATCTCCCGATCGGGTTTCAATTACTTCCAAAACGCCAATCTGGCTGTCGCCGGCTCTTTTTGTCCTGATATGCCTGGTAACCCTGATGATATTGTCCATCATCTCCCTCACCGGCGGGAAGACATTTTGATTGATTTTCTGGAGGATATAATCAGGGGCATCCTTTTCCTTTGTCTTTACGAGCAGTGTCTTGTGGATATGTCCCGATCCGGTCGGTTTACCGCTGAGGAAGGTGCCGGTAGTTTTGAAATTGCCGAATACAGATCTGATCTCGCTTTCAAGCATTACTGCCACAGGTTTTCAGGGTATTCACCGTTACGGATCTTTTCAAGGATACTGTTCCTGGCAGCATCCCTGTCTTCTTTGTAAGTTATTCCAAACCAGGTGGAGTTACAGTCGAGTACCCTGACCCTGATCTCCCCGTCATTGATAAGCTGGTCGACCAGGGTTGGTATGTAGAACTCTGCTTTTGGATCGTTAATATTAAAGTCAAGGAAAGAAGAGAACCTTTGCCTGATATGGCCGAAAACGGAAGTGCCGAATCCCCACATGTTCATTGAGACTGTTGCACTTCCGGATAGTTCCGCCGGCTCACCGTTTTCGTAGTGGAAGATTTTACCTTTTTCGCGTTTAATTTTTGTAAGTTCCGAAACTGATATTAAAAAGCGTTCTCTGTCAATGCTGCAAACTCCTCTTGATACGGTTCCGTGATCGGACAGGGTGTTGTCAAGCCTGTATCCTATCATGCAGTATTCCTTCGAAGTATCTCCCGTTTGAAGAAAACCGTGCATTTCGCTGAATGCCTCATACCCATAGTAATCATCGGCATTGATTGCTGCAAAAGGGGTGGTGACGGCTTTTTCAGAGACCATGATCGCATGGGCTGTTCCCCATGGCTTTACCCGGTTGGGGGGTAATTTGTACCCGCCTGGAAGCATATCAAGCTCCTGGAAGACATAGCCGGTCTCTACCTTGTCCCGGAATCTCGCAAGCAGGCTCTCTTTGAAATCAATTTCAATATCCTTCTTTATAACGAAGACGACCTTTCCAAATCCGGCCTTAATTGCATCATAAACCGAGTAGTCTATTATGGCTTCTCCATGAGGGCCAATTGGTTCGATCTGTTTAAGGCTTCCATACCGGCTTCCAAGTCCCGCAGCCAGGATGAGCAATGTTGGTTTTGACATAATTCCGTGTAATTGAATATGGAGAATAACCCCGGGTTATTCTCCATATATGCTTATTTTTCAGGTTTATCAGGTTATTTTGATTTCAGCTTGTTCCATGACCTGTAAAGCAGGAATGATGACACCCCTGTAATGATAATGAATATGAACGCCTGATCGAAATTGCCGTACAACAGGTTGCCGATCGAGAAAAGGACGCTGTATATGGAAATACAGCCCAGTATCATGCACAGTATGCCGGTCGGCACATCCCACCTCAGATCCGTCTCTTTAACCAATTCAATGTTTTCAGCTTTTGCCCTGTCTACTACCGGCTTCCAGCCCGGTCCCCCGGGCCTGATCTTGGTGTAGAAGCTTCGCAAAGTTTCTTCACTGACAGGTTTGGTGAGCAGGGTAACAATTATCCATGTCGCAGATGTAAAGACAACCACTCCTACGAATCTTATTATTGACCAGTAAGTTTCTGTTGACGGAATGCCCAGCACCTTTATCGCTCCGTTTTCAAGATGTGTTATGCCAAAGTTCTCAATTGCAATAAAGATCAGTGAGAATGTTACAGCAGCTATCATAGACGCTATTTCAGAGAAAGCGTTTATTCTCCACCAGAACCACCGGAGAATGTATATAAGTCCGGTTCCTGCGCCGATCATCAGTATGTACTGGAATGCCTGAAGTGCATTCTGCAAAATAAGGGCAAGGATGACCGAACAGACCATTATGGAAACAGTACTTATCCTGCCGACAGCTACCTTTTGTTTCTCGGTTGCATTGGGGTTATAGAAGCGACCGTAGAAGTCATTCACAAGGTATGATGATCCCCAGTTTATGTGTGACGCGGTTGTAGACATATATGCTGCAATGAGTGATGCAACGACCAGTCCCAGCAATCCCGCCGGCAGATATTCCCTTAACATGGCAGGATATGCAAAGTCTTCCTGCACGTACCTGGTGGCTACGTCTGGGAACCTGTCAGCCATTGACTGGATATCAGGAAAAACTATCAGCGAGGCAAGAGCCACTATTATCCATGGCCAGGGCCGGAGCGCGTAATGAAAGAAGTTGAAAAGAAGCGTTGCTCCAACGGCATGATCTTCGCTTTTGGCAGAGAGCATTCTTTGTGCCACGTAACCGCCACCTCCGGGTTCGGCTCCGGGATACCATACCGACCACCACTGCACTGCAAGAGGGATAATGAATATACTAAGCAGAAGTTCAGGCTGTGATATGCTTGGAACGAAACTAAGCTTGTCGACTACATTGGGATGTGAAAACAGTCCCGAAAGTCCCCCCACCTCAGGTGACTTTGTTACATAAACCGCTGCTATAATCGCGCCGAACATTGCAAAACTGAACTGGAACAGGTCGGTCCACAATATCGATTTCAGTCCCCCGAGTCCGCTATAGAAAACCACAATAACAGCGGCAATTATCAGCGCAGGTGCGGGCTGAAGGCCCAGCATCACACCGGCTATCTTGATAAATGCGAGTGACACGGTTGCAATAACCATCACGTTAAAGAAGAATCCAAGATAAACTGCCCTGAAACCCCTCAGAAAAGCTGCCATTTTGCCGCTGTAGCGCAACTCGTAGAACTCGAGGTCGGTCATTACTTTTGACCGGTTCCAGAGCTTGGCATAGACAAATACGGTAAGCATTCCGGTAAGCAGGAATGCCCACCATAACCAGTTACTTGCCACTCCGCCTGTGCGGACCATGTCTGTCACCAGGTTTGGAGTATCGGCCGAAAAAGTAGTTGCTACCATTGAGACGCCGAGCAGCCACCAGGGCATGTTGCGGCCCGAGAGAAAGAAATTGGTGGTACTTTGCCCGGCCTGCCTTGATGTAAAATATCCTATTGAAAGAAGGATGACGAAGAACATTGCCAGAATTGCCCAGTCGATAGGTTGTAGTATCATCTCTATTGGTTATTTATGTTATTAATGTTTGGTTCCTGTGAAAAGATCCTGGTCATAACAACAGGGATAGTGCCGAGCAGCATAGCCTGTTCCCCAAGTTCGCTGATATGGATCGCAGTATCCTGCCGTATCCTGTTGATGGTATATTTGTTAAGTTTTTGCTGTACCGGGTCGGCAAGGAGGTTGCCTGCCCCTGCCATGTCGCCGCCAATGATGATCATTTCGGGGTTGAGCAGATGGATCAGCACTGCAATCCCGCGTGCAAGGAATCCGCCTGCCTCTTCAAGTAGTTCAATGGCAAACTGGTCTCCCTGCCTGGCTGCAAAGATGACATCTGGCAATCTTATATTTTCTGTTCTGCCCTCCACCATTTTCTTGATGATTGAGTTTGTTCCTTCGCTTATCCTCTGTTTTGCCCTTGCAACTATGGAGGATCCTGAAGCAATGGTTTCGAGGCAGCCAATCTTCCCGCAATCACACAATTCACCGTCAGGTACCATCTGTATATGACCGAACTCGCCGGAATACCCGGAGTGTCCCTGGTAAAGCTCCCCCTTCAGTATCATCCCAAGTCCGACTCCTGCTCCAATATTAAGGCACAGGACGTTAGACTTGTTTTTGGCAAGGCCGAACCAGGCCTCACCCAGTGCCATGGTCTTTGTGTCATGTTCAATATAGGCAGGTATTCCTAAAAGTTCGCCAAATATTTCATCCAGGGGTTTATCCCCCAGGCCGGGATAACTGTAGCTGATGTTGGTCTTCTTGTCGATAAGGCCGGGCAGGCTTATACCGGCACCAAGAATACTGCTTTTTTCGAGGTTATGTTTTTTAATCAACTCATTTACAAGGGTTTTCAATATTTTCGGCAGGGAGGTAACATCTTCAAGGCCAATGTCCTTCTGCACAGTTTTACCGGCAGGCCTGTTCCTGAGATCAAATATGTTTATCCTGATGTATTTCCGGGTAATGTCAATTCCGATTATTCTGCGGGCTTCAGGGTTAAGGCCAAAAAAAACGGGTCTTCTGCCCCCCCTGGATTCACCCGTTCCAAGTTCGGCTACCCAACCCTCTCTTATCAGTTCATGCATTATCCTGGTCATCGTCGGGATACTCACACCGGCAGGGATGCAGAGATCAGCAATTGTTTTTGGCCCTTCCAGGTAGAGTAACCCGAAAATCTTTTTCTTCAGCAGCAGCTTTTTACCACTGCCGTTATTTTTAACAGGCAATGATGATTTGTTTTCAAACAATTTTGATAAGTTCATGCAATCCTTTGTTAATTGTCATGACAGCATTTAAAAATTGCCTAAAAATATAAATAAAGGGGAAAACAAATCAATTTTTATCAAAAAGTTTGTGATGTTTTTATCAGGGCGGGTAAAATTATATGTCTGAATCAGGTGTGCCGATTAAAAGCCGGCAAAAAACAGGAAAGTGCCTAAAAAGTATTCCGGAACAGTGGTGCCATGATCTCCGTCCTTAACGGTCACCAGTTCGACACCGGCGGCCCCTCTTGCGGTCATGGCATCATATGCTGTAAGCGAGTTGAAGTAGAAAACAAAGTCATCATCAGTTCCGTGGTACAATCTCAGCGGTGTCGATGGTTTCCAGTCATAATTGTCATTGTCAGCCAGGGCTTCCATAATCGCGGTGTCTGTTCCTGATAAGACGCCATCTGCAAACTGGCCGGTAAACAATTTTCGCGGGTTATGTTCCGTATTGGCAAAAATGCCCTCTTCTTCAATGACTGATGCGTGCGGCTGGTTGAAATAATAGCTGTATGGCCTGTCAATGTCATAAACCCGGTTGTAGGTGTCAAGCACCCAGATGAAATAGTTAATGTAAGTAAGTTCCCGGTTCAGGCCCAGGATGTACTCTGCAAACAGTGTTTTGTTATAGGCACCGGCCCCGGCCGTGGCTGCGGTAACTGTGAGACCGGATTCGTTCTCCTGTTCAAGGAGCTTCAGCAGGGCCATTGTGGCATATCCTCCCTGCGAATAACCTGTCAGGAACAGCTTTTCTGATGCACTGAATTCATTCACAGCCATGTCGAATTCCCTTACAGCCCTGAGCATATCACGTGAAGCTGTCGCCAGGGATTTTCCATGCTCATAGGGGTGTTCAAGGTGGCGCGAGGCGCCGTACCCCAGGTAGTCGGGAAGTGAAATTATATAACCGGCAGATGAGTAGAAGAGGGTAGCAAGGTACTGTTCAGACTGAAAATATGATGGAGCATCTTCATCCCTGGTAATCGTTCCGTGCTGAAAACTCATTAGGGGGAGGGGATCTGGGGTGACCGGGACAACAAGTGCCCCTGATGCCTCTACCGGATTGTTACGGGTATCAGTCGTCTCGTAAACTATCCGGTAGACTGAGACATCATACTTGATCAGGAACTCAATACCCGGAGTCGACAGCCCCAGGCTGCCTGCCATCTCAACAACTTCCCCTGCTGAATATTCAGCTATAAGCTCTGCATCAACAAGGTATTGCGCATCAAAAACAGGATCTTCCTTCTCTCTTTCACAGGAAAGAACCAAAAGCAGCGCGGCCGGGAACAGGATTGTCAGAAAAGCCTTAAAATGTAATCGCATAATTTTTAAACGTTTGCTCAACCGGGCTGATCCCTTGCGGGTTTTTGGCAGCTGCGGATTAAATGTCTGTAATCCTGTGGTTCAGTAGGTCATGTTTATAAGTTGGCAGTCCGGCAGATGGTATTTCCAGTGGTTATATCTGGCCGGATGTGACCATTTTAACACCCAGTCCCGCCATCTCGCCAATGGCTTTATCAACATCGCCGGGGTTCTGGAGTACACCTTCGATGGCATCGGTAACCAGCCAGGTTTTGAAACCTCTCCTGAGGCTGTCCAATGCAGTCGACTTTACACAGTATTCGGTGGTCAGCCCGGCAACATATACTTCTTCGACACCGCTTTTCTTCAGGAGTTTTTCCAGGTTATCGCTGGTTGCCTCAAATGCCGAATATCCGTCATCAACATTACCAGTACCCTTGAGCAGGTGCACATCAATTTTACCGGTATCCAGACCGGGGTGGTATTCGGCTCCTTTTGTATTTTCAACACAGTGGGCGGGCCACTTGTCAAAATGGACGGTACCTTCCGGGTGCCAGTCCCTCGACGCAACCACCAGGTCAAACCTGCCCGATATGCTGTTGATTACCGGCACTACCCTGTCTCCTTCCGGTGCAGGCAATGCGCCTCCCGGACAAAAATCGTTCTGAACGTCAACTACTATAAGTGCTCTCATACCACAACTGTTTATTTCGGCAGGCGGTCAGGCCGGCAGCAGCCGGTAATCAGCCTGCCTGGTTTTTCTTTATTTCCTTTACCAGCCTGTCGCGTGTTTCCATCAATTTTTCACTGATCCCCACCTTGTAGATATGCGGGTATTCAAAACGTTTGTGCTCAGCAGGTAGCTTTATAAGTCTTTCCCGTGCATATTCCGCAATTTCATCAATACTGCGGGGACTATGCAGAGGCTTCCCGTTATTCATGACCTGTACAACAATTTCCTCCCTCTGAAAGTTCGAAATGTCACTCTTTTTTTCGGGATTGAAGGGGTGGTATATCATACGGAAGCTATCCTCCTGCCCAAGGCTTACGCCGTCAGCATAAAAACTGCCGTCGTCCCCTGAATACCTGAAGACCCTTTTTTTACCCGGCAGGATCATTTTTTCAATATTATCGGAGATTTTCAGCCTTTCACGGCCTTCGCTGTAAACAAGCTTGTATACCCCGTCAAGCGCTGCATCGTCCTTCCCGGTAACAAGGTTTGTACCCACCCCGAAGGCATCGATCGGGGCGTTCTGTTCTCTCAGGCTTCTTATTACATATTCATCAAGCTGGTTGGAGGCTATGATCTTAACATACTCCAGATTTTCGGTATCGAGCATTTTCCTGGCTTTCTTACTGAGGTAGGCAAGATCGCCGCTGTCAAGCCGGATCCCTTTCAGGCGGTAACCGGCCCTCTCCATCTCCTTTGCGACCCTTATTGCATTTGGAACTCCTGTTCCCAGGGTATTGTATGTATCGACAAGCAGTATGCAGGAATCGGGAAAAGCCCCTGCAAACTCCCTGAAAGCTGTAAGCTCATCGCTGAAGCTCTGTATCCATGAATGGGCCTGTGTACCCGTGCTTCTGAGACCGTACTTGTATGCGGCAAGTACATTTGAGGTTCCCGAGGCTCCGCCTATCACGGCGGCCCTGCTTGCCTGCATAGCGCCTGTACCCTGCGCCCGGCGAAGTCCGAAGTCAATAAACTCCCTGTCGCCGGCAGCATGTTTTATCCTGCTTGCCTTGGTGGCAATGAGCGATTCAAAATTCAGAATGTTAAGCACCATGCTCTCAATAAGCTGGCACTCAATGATATTTCCCTCAACTGACAAAACCGGCTCATTCGGGAAGACAATCTCCCCTTCGGCTGCTGACCATATGTTGCCGGAAAACCTGAACCCGGCCAGGTATTCAGTAAAACGCTGATCAAATCCGCGGGATTCAAGAAATTCGCGGGCTTCCCTGTCGTACGCGAATTCCGTGAGCATCTCCAGCAGGTTCTGCAGTCCCGCGAAAATAACATAAGAACCCATGAACGGTGATTTCCTGAAGAAGTAATCAAACCTGGCAGGTGTTTCCGCTTTCCCACTGAGAAAGAAACCCTGGGCCATGGTCAGCTCGTAATGATCTGTAAAGAGTCCGCTCTGCCTGTCAATAAGTGTCATAAAACCCTGCTATATTCCCAATTCGATCTGGAACCGGATGACCCAGCCAGTTGACGTGGCGGGAACCGGGACCATATTTTCAGTTATCCTGTATCCTATATTTCCCTGTGCCTTTATCTTGTGGCTGTAGATATATTTTGTAATACCAAGTGTGTACTCTTCGGTTTTCGGGGGACTAATAACCGTCGGGCCGGGTGGAGAAGCATCAGGCCGGTTGAAGCTGACGTTCTCAGGCCTGACATATGTATACCTGCCTGCCACCTCAATATTGTTGAGGAAAACATAGCTCAACTGCATATTTGTTCCATATCCCGTCAATACAAGGGCAAACTTATCGGTGTCTGACAGTGTAAGGGGGTCATCGGTGCTGCGGTCCATGTATTCGCCGTAAAAGGCCCAGCCCCGGTACTTCATTACCGCGTCAAGGTGAAGGGACCGGAGATCGCGCTCTTCAAACAGCGGGCATCCCCTCTGTCCCTGCGTCCTCGTTGCCTTATGATTAAAGTGCAATCCTGCGCCTACCGATAATTTTGGTGTGGGTTCCCTCTCCAGGTCCCCCTCGGAGAAGTCGCCGTCATTTATGAACCGCCCGAACGGCATAAGCTCAATACGTGCCGTATAAGCCATCCCGTTACCGGAGGGCAGGGAATTTCTGCCGTCACCGTTCGATACCGCCGTCTTTAAGTTGTAATGAAGAAAAGCGATGTTGCCGGAGTAGTATCCCATGACGCCGAAATCCCTGTCGATGTTGAACATGGCGTTAACATCGGAGCGGTCGGCAAACTGCAGTTGTCCTGATGAGTTTATCCTCTGCCTGTTGCCGGGAAGCTTTCCCTGTCCGAATCCCACATAGAATTTATCGCTCAGACTGTAATACACCATGGCATCCCGAATGATGTTCGGCACACCACTGCCGTCCCAGTCCTGGTCACTTCTCGAAAAGGAGAGCTGCATGTAATAGGTAATCCTGTCGTTCCTGGTATATCCGTCGATCCTCAGCCGCAGCCTCCTGATCCGTGCATCCACCTCATCTATGACCGGTCCGCTGCCTGTCAGTCCGTTAACCCCCAGCCTGTTCTGCATTCTGAATCTCAGGTTGAGTCCGAAACTCGTGTCCGGGGCATGAAACCCCAGCCCTTTATCAAACCTGATCATTGCCCTCTCGTCGACCTCCGTCTGTGCCAGAAGTCCGCTCTGTACCATGGTCAGCAAACCGGCCAGCAGGGAATAAAACAAAATAGTGCGCTTCATGATATAACTTAAGCTTGTCCGATAATTTTGTAAACCTTTTCCATCGCCGGCTTGCTCAACTGTCCGTCAGCCGTTTCTAGTCCACGTCCCAGCGAGGCATAGGTAAACTCAGCCCCCATTACCGGGGCTGCCAGCCTTGTTATCTTCCCCAGGTTACCCAGCCCTATTACAATTACATTCTTCCCGAGAGAATAAAGGCTAAGCAGGCGGGCATTATCCTCGGTGCTGTTTACCCTGCACACTATTTTCACTATATCGGCGCCACTCATGGCACACTCCTTAACAATATTTTCCAGCTCCCGTTTAACAGGTGTCTTCTCCCTGTCATGGAACGAGATAATAACCCGGCAATCGTTTCCCCTGGCCAGGGGAACCAGCTCTTCCAGGAACTCCTCTGCGGCATCCCATTCGGTGTCGACAAACTTCGCTCCGGCAAGTATAGCAACCTTTAGCTTCTCAAGTCTTTCTGCATCAGTAGCTTTTCCCGGCCTGAATGCAACAATTGCACGGGCGCTTTGCGAGCAGAGGGTTTTGATCTGCTCATCTGTTGCCTTCAGCAGGTCCAGGCGAAGTTCGATAAGCTCTTCAGATCCGGCCTTTTCCATAGCCGTCTCAAAGTCCGCGTCACCAATACATGTACATATCATACATCAGGGTTAATTGTTCAGTTCACAGTCTGCGTGATGATTTGCGGGATTCACCACTGAACAAAGTGAGCAAAATGTAAAATTAACAATTTTTATCAAACCTTACACTATCTGTATTTTCAGACAATAAGCAACATTCTGCAGGTATTGTTTTTGTGCCGGCTATTTTAAACCCGGTTGCCCGGAAGAGAATTTTTATTTATTTTAATTACTTTGCAAACACAAATAACACCTTTTTGTTATCATAACCGGGAGCTAATAATTATTGCCGGCGTTTGTTTAACCAAATAATCCGATCATGCATTTTACCAGGAACATTATTAAGGCGATTCTGCTCATGGTGCCTCTTTTTCTGGCAGCCCAGAAAGAACCCGTGGACCTCGATATGGTTCACAGGATAAGGCAGGAGGGCCTGAAGAACTCACAGATACGCAATATATCCTTTCATCTTACCGATGTTATTGGTCCGAGACTCTCCGGCAGCACCGGGTTGAGCAAGGCCAACGAATGGACCAGTTCTCAGCTTGAAGATTGGGGACTTAGCAATGTTGAGGTTGTACCCTGGGGAGAGTTCGGCAGGGGATGGGACAACGAGCGGTTCTATATAGCAATGACAAAACCCTATTACCAGCATCTGGTTGCCGTTCCAAGGGCGTGGACCAGGGGTACCGACTCGCTGGTGGTGGCAAAACCCGTACTGGTAAATATACAGAGCGAAGATGATTTCGAAAGGTATCGTGGCAGGCTGCAGGGCAAGGTGGTGGTAACCCCGGTCACATCCGAACCTGAGCTCTCATTCCAGCCGCTAGCCTCACGGTGGAGTGACGAAGATCTTGAGGAACTGTCCCAATACCCGGAGATCCGCTCACCTGCATACGGGCAGCCCAGGAGGCAGGCATCGGATTGGTTTGCGCAGCGTGCACTGATGCAGAAGGTCAATGATTTTTTGGAGGAGGAGGGGGTCATAGCGCTTCTCAATTCCTCGGGCACTTACGGAGCGGTCATGTCTCACGGCAGGGGCTATGCTACCAATGTAGAGCCGGGAATGACTGTGGTTGACATGACCTTTGAGCATTACGGCAGGATAGTCAGGCTTCTTGAGGCAGGCATTGAGGTAGAGCTTGAGCTGGATATCAGGAACAACTTTCTTTACGATGACCTGATGGGTTACAATGTTATTGGAGAGATACCGGGAACTGACAGGAACCTGCGTGATGAAGTGGTAATGGTGGGTGGGCATCTCGACTCATGGCACGCCGCGACCGGAGCAAATGACAATGCTGCCGGGGTGGCCGTAATGATGGAGGTGATGCGGATTCTCAGGGAGCTCGGGGTGCAGCCCAGGCGCACCATCAGGATAGCCCTCTGGGGCGCCGAGGAGCAGGGGCTTCACGGGTCGAGGAGCTATGTGCGTGAGCACTATTTTGATCCTGCCGGCGAAGGCAGGAAGCCGGATTACGATAAGCTGTCAGCCTATTATAACGTCGATAACGGGTCGGGCCGCATAAGGGGCATCTACCTGCAGGAAAACGATGCACTGCGACCAATATTCGAAGCCTGGTTCGAGCCTCTTGCCGACCTGGGAGTGAGCACCGTCACCATGCGCCGCACCGGCAGCACCGATCATGTGGCATTTGACGGGGCGGGATTGCCGGGTTTTCAGTTCATTCAGGACCGGCTCGATTACCGGCGCAGCTACCACACCAATATGGACACATTTGAGAGGATGCAGCTTGGCGACATGATGCAGGCTGCAACAGTTGTGGCCGTTCTTGTTTACCACACAGCCATGAGGGATGAGAGGCTTCCGCGGAAGCATTTCGACAGGTAAAAGTTTGTATAAGAAATTATTTACAGGGCAGCCCGGTGATGCAGCCGGGCTGTATTAGTCCCCAAACTCCGACAACTCCAGCCAGCGGTTCGTTTTGGCCTCAAGTTCTTTGGTAAGTCCCCCATACCTGCCGGAGTATTCCTGCAGCTTTTCTTCCGGCAGCTCTCCGCCCGAGAGGGCCTTTTCGATAAATACCTTCTCAGCTTCAAGCTGTTCGATCTCCTTCTCAAGCTGTCCGATCTCCCGCTTCTCATTGTAGCTGAGTTTCCTTTTTCCCCTTTCGGGGAAGCCGGGCGCTGCCTGTCCCCCAACCTGTTCAGCCTTTTGTGAACCCAGCTGCCGTTGCCGGGGAGCATTCCTGCCACCGGCCTGTTCATTGCTCACGGTCCCTTTCCTCTTATGCCGGGAAGCCGCGTTTTCTTCATTCTGCTGTTTCCTGATATGTTCCCTGTATTGTGAGTAATTGCCGGGAAAATCCTTCACCGAGCCGTTGCCCCCGAACACGAACACATGGTCGGATATCCTGTCGAGGAAGAACCTGTCGTGCGATACCACAAGAAGGCAGATGCCGGCTCCGGCGAGGTAATCTTCCAGCACCGTGAGTGTTTCAATATCAAGGTCATTGGTAGGCTCGTCCAGCACCAGGAAGTTGGGATTCTGCATCAGCACCGTGACCAGGTGCAGTCTTCTTCTCTCGCCCCCGCTGAGTTTCTCAATGTAGTCATGCTGCCTTGGCGGCGGAAAGAGGAAATGGCCCAGGAACTGTGAGGCAGAGATGGTTGAACCGTCGCCCATCCTGACCACTTCGGCAATATCCCTCACGGCGTCAATGACCCGCTGCTTTTCATCAAAGCTTATGCCCTCCTGCCTGAAATAGCCGAAACGCACCGTTTGGCCCACCTCCAATGTGCCGCTGTCAGGCCTGAGCTGACCGGTTACCATGTTCAGGAATGTCGTTTTGCCGGTGCCGTTCTTCCCTATTATACCTATCTTCTCAAACCGGCTGAAGGTGTAAGAAAAATCGTCTACCACCTTTATCCCGTCAAAGCTTTTATTTATATGCCGCACCTCGAGTATCTTGTTGCCAAGCCTCCCGGTGCCGGCCCTGATCTTAATCCCGCCCTGCCCGGCAGTACCCGCCGCTCTTTCCTTCAGATCGCCGAAGGCATCAATTCGGGATTTGGATTTGCCTGTACGGGCCTTGGGGGTGCTCCTGATCCACTCCAGTTCCCTGCGCAGCAGGTTGCGGGCCTTGTCGGTAGCCGATTGCATCTGCTCCAGCCTTTCGGCGCGCTTCTCAAGGAAGTATGAATAGTTGCCCTGGTATGAGATCAGGCTGTTATCGTCCAGCTCAATGATCCGGTTGCAGACGCGGTCCAGGAAGTACCTGTCGTGTGTCACCATCAGCAGCGTCATACCCGATCTTCCGAGATAGTTCTCCAGCCATTCGGTCATGTCCAGGTCGAGGTGGTTGGTGGGTTCATCGAGAAGCAGCAGTTCCGGCTCTTCAACGAGGACCCGTGCAAGGGCCACCCTCTTGCGCTGTCCCCCTGAGAGTTCCCCGGTCTTCCGGTCAAAACCCGTTATATCCAGCTCGGTGAGTATCTGCCTGGCTTTGGTCTCCCGGTCCCACGCCTCAAGTGCATCCATCCGCTGGGTGAGTGAGGCAATGAGCCGGCGGTCGCCTGATACCAGTGCCTCTTCGTAGCGGCGGATTGTTTCGGTCACCTCCCCGGGCGAAGAGAACACCTGTTCCAGTACTGTCAGTGCGTCATCCAGAACCGGCTCCTGTTCCAGGTAGCCCAGACGCAGATCGCGCCTGGAGGTCAGCGTGCCGCTGTCGGCCGTATCCTTCCCCGAAAGGATATTAAAAAGAGTCGTTTTCCCCATTCCGTTTCTTGCCACCAGGGCCACCTTCTCGCCAAGGCTGATCACCAGGGAGATGCCTGAGAGTATCGCGAGACTGCCGTACGATTTACTGATATTTTCTGCCTGGAGCAGGGGTGTCATATGATTGGTTTTTGGAATGCAAAATTAATCATTAATTCTATCTTTACAGGCTGAATACAGCATGCCTGCATGAGAAAAGAGGAGAGGTTCAGAAAGGTGCTCGAATACTTTATAAGGGAACAGCCGGCTCCTGAGACGGAATTGCTGTATACCGATCCCTATCAGCTGGTTGTGGCGGTCATTCTTTCGGCACAATGTACCGATAAGAGGGTCAATATGATAACACCAGGGTTCTTCAGCAGGTTTCCCGATGCTCACTCACTGGCCGGTGCCGGAGTGGAGGAGGTGTTTGAGCTGATAAAGAGCTGCTCGTATCCCAACAATAAATCGAAGCATCTTGTTGGTATGGCAAAGGTGCTGACAGAGGAGTTCGGGGGTGAGATGCCCGCTGATGTCGAAAAGCTTCAGAGGCTTCCGGGTGTGGGGCGCAAGACGGCCAATGTGCTTGCCTCCGTAATTTACAACATGCCGGCAATGGCCGTCGACACTCATGTGCACCGCGTATCGGCCCGCATCGGACTGACCTCCAATGCCAAAACTCCACTGCAGACCGAGATACAGCTTGTCAGGCACATTCCCGAAGAGCTCATATCGAGGGCGCACCACTGGCTCATCCTGCACGGGAGGTACGTGTGCGTGGCAAGGAAACCAAAATGCGGTGAATGCGGTATAAAGGAGTATTGCAGGTATTATAAAAAAAATACGGACATATGAACCGTCCATGACAATATTTTCAATATTTTCACAAAATACAATGAAAATATTGTTATGGTAAGGTCCATAAGACCAATGGTTTAATTTAAATATTTACTTATGAAGAGGCTGATTGGTAAAATTTTGGTTGCAGGGGCCCTGATGATATTTCTGGCGCCGGTATTTGGAAACGACACCATACCTCCCCTCAACCGGAAGGTGGTTGATTATGTTGAATCGGTTATCGGTCAGCAGGTTGACCGCGGCGAGTGCTGGGACCTGGCTTACCAGGCGCTCACGCGTATAGAGGCCAAATGGGACGGGGAGTACAGGTTCGGTCGTGAGGTCAATCCCCGCCGCAGGGAGATCTTTCCCGGCGATATAATCCAGTTCAGGGACGTTACGGTGCGTTACCGGGAAGGCAACACCACATATACCGAGACCATGGCGCACCACACAGCCATTGTTTACCGGGTCATTGAACCCGGCCTGTTTGAGCTTGCCCACCAGAACACCGGGTTTTCGGGCCGCACCGTTGGGTTAAGCAATCTGGACCTTGATAATGTTGTTTCAGGCAGGATGTGGTTCTACAGGCCGGAGAGGTGACTTTCCCGGCAGGATGTGGGTTCGGCGGTTTTGGATTAATACCGGAAAAATGTTTATATTTGCAGCCTCAAAAGACTCCGTAGCTTAACTGAATAGAGCACCTGACTACGGATCAGGAGGTTGGGGGTTTGAATCCCTCCGGAGTCGCAAAAGAGACTGAGAATTAAATTCTTGCAGTCTCTTTTTATTTTGCATTTATTGAATTGTCACTGAACCCCCGGAGGGATCATGAGCGGGTCGTGTGCCCGCCATACTGGTGAGTGTAGCGAGCTAATCCCTCCGGAGTCGCAAAATAATCAAGCACTTGCAGTTTTGACTTGCAGGTGCTTTTTTCATTGAATACATCACTGAACATATTTGAAAATACTTCCTGCTCCCAAAATACTTTAAGTCTTTTGTTTTCATATTTAGATAATTATCATATATTTGTTTATATGCATAAAACAAATCGCTTTCTGCAGAAATGAGCTGCAATCAAAAACCTAAACCTGTCGAAAATGAAAATGAAAAGTCTTAGAAGTTTCGTTTTTCCCTTGTTGATACTGGGGATGATGATCATGGCAACATTGAGCTGTGATAAGGATGATGATTTTAAGCTTGAAGGAACATGGAACATAGATAAAGTGGAAATGTACATGGGCACACAGCTAATTGAGGAGTTTACCACGGTCAATGCAGGCACCATTACTTTCAACGCTAATGGAACCGGTTCTGCAACCGATAACCAAGGCACTGACTCATTCAACTGGACCTTGTCGGGTAGCAACCTCACTATTATAGAGGAAGACGTAACAATTGTGATGACCCTGACGACCATGGAAAAGGATTTAATGGTGGCAGAATTTACTGAGACCTTTGATGAAATGACTTTTAATGTAGTAATGACATTGTCAAAGAAGTAGATTCTGATCTCAGGTTAGCATAATTTATGTTGATGGTCATTTTTTCACCGGGAGAACTCCTTTGATTGTCCCGGAACGGATGCATATATTAAATAACGGGAATACAAATAATCCTTTGAGCCAATACCTTAAAAATTGTTGTATTTTGTTAAAACCTTCGGTGGGCCGGTTTAAATGAGATACTTTTAGGTTGTCACATTGTTTATAATTAAAGACATACCTGGGATATCATGCATTGCAGACCTGATACTGAAACTGAAGAAGATAATACAACATACTTCAGACAGCAGAAAAAAACAAAAAGTAAATCACATACCCGATGTGTCATAGGTGTGTTTCCGGAAGCCGTCAGGAAGGCTGATCCTGTTGCCTGGTTTGGACCAGCTATTATCCTTGCACTATTTTTAATTGCATGTGAAAAGGAGTTCCCGGAAGAAAGAACACCGGCCCCCGAATTGTCAGTTGCCCGTCTTACAACAACTACTACAGAGTTTTCTGCCCTTTTTTCATGGAATATGGATGGAGAGGTATCTGCATGCGGCATTGTATGGGGCGAAAATGAAAATCCCACACTTGAAAACAATGACGGAGCGACAATTGATGACCCGGGAGCAGGAAGCTTTTCCAGCAGTCTGGATGGCCTTGTTCCGGGCAGGACCTATTTTGTCCGTACCTATATCATAATAGAAAATGACACCATATACAGTGAGCAGATCAAGTTCACTCCCACCGGGCTGCCGGAGGTGATCACCAGGGATGTAACCAGGATAACCTCCGTTTCTGCTGTTTCCGGTGCCATTATTGAGGATCAGGGTGGTGCAACGGTTACTGAACTTGGTTTAGTTTGGGGAGTGGGTGAGAAACCCACAGTAACCAGGAATGAGGGTAAAATAATCAATTCAGATGGTGCCGCAGAGTTCACGGCCCGGATCCAGGGGCTTAAGTCTGATACCAGGTATTACCTTCGTGCTTTTGCAACCAATGAAGCTGGAACCTCATATGGAAACCAGCTCAGTTTTATTACCAGTATACTTGCTGCAGATATCGATGGCAATGTCTACACGACTGTGATAATAGGCGAGCAGGAATGGATGGTGGAAAACCTTCGCGTCTCAAGGTACAGCAACGGCGATCCCATACCGGGTGATCCGGCTGATCCCGAATGGCAAAAATCAGGTGAGACCAGGCTTGGATCAATTAAGGTTTACCCGCATGCGGAGGTTCCGGGGCTGGACAACAAAATAGAGGTGCTGGATGCTTATGGTGCACTATATAACTGGCATGCTGTTAATGACGGACGGGGTCTGTGTCCAACCGGCTGGAGGGTTCCTGACAATGATGACTGGAAGGTACTTGTTGATTATCTGGGCGGACCCGAAACAGCAGGAGGAAAACTTAAAAGCGCTGCAACGGACCCTGCATCTCATCCGCGATGGGACAAACCCAATAACGACGCTACCAACGAATCAGGATTTACCGCACTGCCGGGCGGTAGCCGTACCAGCGAGGGGAACTTCGGACTTGCAGGATATCATGGATACTGGTGGAGTGCAACGGAAATAAATATTTTCGGCGCCGCGGATATAACCATCGGCAGCCGTAATGGCAATGTGATTTCGAGTATAGGCAACAAGATGAACAGCTACTCGGTGCGCTGCATGAGAGACAGGGACTGAATAATATTAACGGGAAAAGACCGCAGTTCCCGGTTTTTTCTAAAGAATATGTTTTGTGAAGTTCGAGGCGAGATTGTCCATTTCGCCGGGGGTGATGATGCCGTCAGCCCGGATGGCAAGACGGTACCTGAAAGTGACCGATTCGCCGGCAGGCAGGACCATGTTCATCACTTCGCTGCCTTCTGAGAATTCTGCCTGACCGAGCGGGTTTGCCGAAAAGAGCCCGTACCCCCTGGCATGCCAGTATGTAGGATAGCCGGGGTTTTCGGGGTGGTCGATCAGTGCAATGCTTACCTCTTTGCCGTGCATCTTCCCGTTAAGTATCATCCACCTGGCACGGGTTCCCCATACATCATCTCCCTCAAGCCCCTCACTGCTCAGGTAATTGCCGGTGCTGCCCTCATGATAATTGCTGCCGGCTTGGCCCTCACTGCCGTCGGGACCTACGATCACCGGAAGATCGCTACCCGGTAGCTCCATCTCCCTTGCAACCCTTACCGCTGCCATCCCTTCCTTGTCGTCGGCAAAATTCACTTCTTCGCTGCCCGCAGTCAGGGTTGTTACCCGGTCAATTATTCTTGTGTCATCCTCAATGGAAAATACGAATGTCGTTACCTCGGTAAGAATTATTTCATCACTGTAATTCTTCCAGTAGGCTGAAATAACCAGCTCGCCCTTGTTTCTACCCCCTTCCATCCTGAGGACCTCTCCATGCTCAATGTACCCGTAACCAGCCCGGTTCTCTTCAGGGAGGTTGCCCGGGTTGTTCCAGAAATCGAGTCCGTTGACATTGCCATAGCTGAGCCAGAACCCCACCTGGTGAGGGTGGTCAGTCCGTTCACCTGTACGCGGATGGACCGGGAAACCCCTGGTCAAAGGGACTTCCCCGGGTGCATTTACCGGAAACAGCACCGGTTTTGCCAGATCATCAGGGTAGATGTAGGCGGTAAACAACTCCTGCCCGGCCATTATCTCGATCCTGTTCTCATCGGCGACCTTGCCGATTGAGATATCAGGTTGGGGGGCAGGTGGTTGTTCCGTACATGCGAAAAGAAGAGCAATCCCTGCCAGGAGCGTTAGTGCCGCATTTGTGGTTCCGGTAAACAGGCTTTCTATTTTCATTTGTAATTGATGTTTTTCCGCAATCAGGATTTCTGCATTTCAAAATGACGGGAAGAGCCGGAGAATATTGATAATATTCTCCGGCCATGAAGGCATAAAAGTAAACAATATATGATTAACTCTTCTAGTAGGTGAAGACTTTTCCTCCTGCCAGCACCTCCTGGTTCGCTTCGTCAAAAGTTACGAACTGGCCGGTGCGCAATGCTGCAGTCACCATGATATTGGCAACCGAGTGGTCGTAGCCTGATTTGACCGGCGCATTGGGCTCTTTGCGGCTCCTCACGCACTCCATCCAGTTTCTCATGTGGCTGAGGGTCATGTTATCAACGCCTGTATCTGCCGAGGTGACGGCCGAAGCAGTGGGCAGGTCCATCTCCGGAAGCAGGTTGGGTTCCATGTTCATTGCCCTTGAATGATATTCAGAGAGTCCGCCATGCGGGGTTATCTTGTTGGTGTCAAGGTTCAGGGTGCCCCCGTTTGAGTAGTAGAGTTCCTTAACTCCCCCCGCCGAATTGGTGAACCGTGACGAATAGACCACCTGGAACCCTGACGAGGGGTCGTTCGGGGGACCGTAATCGAACACGGCGGTCATGGTGTCGTAGTTCTCGCGCCCGTCCTTCCACAGGTAGATGCCGCCATTGGCTGCCACGCTCCTGGGATGGTCATAACCGCTGAACCAGTGAACCGTATCTATCTGGTGCGCCATCCATTGTCCGGGAATGCCCGACGAATAGGGCCAGAAAAGCCGGTATTCAAGATATTTCCTTGGGTCCCAGGGCTCCCATGGCCTGTTCATCAGGTACCGTTTCCAGTCCGTGTCCCCTTCCCTTATCTGCGACACCAGTGAGGGCCTTCTCCACCTGCCGGGCTGGTTTACGTTCCAGGTCATCTCAACCATCACGATGTCGCCGAACTGTCCTGACCTGATGAAATCGTTGGCCGCATGGTAATTGGCGGCGCTTCTTCTTTGCGAACCGATGGTAACGATCTTGCCGGTGCGTTCAACAGCGGCCCTTGCCTTCCGGTTGTCCTCCATCGTTTCGGCAAAAGGTTTTTCCACGTAAACATCCTTGCCTGCCTCAACGGCTTCAACGGTGTGCAGGGCATGCTGGAAATCAGCTGTGCCAATGATCACGGCATCGACGTTGCCCTTTTCGTAAAGCTCTTCATTGTTCCGGTACAGTTTTACATCAACATTCCGCTCTGCCATGAAAGCTTTTGCTTCATCCCTCCTCCGGTTCCAGATATCAGAAACAGATGTGATGGAAAAATTCAGGTCGGCCGACTGGCTTAGCAGGGCATCAATTAGCGAAGCCCTGGTGCGGTCTGAGAACCCTACAATGCCGACATTGACACGGTCATTTGATCCGATAATGTTCCCGTAGGATCGTGCGCTGAAGCCGAGGCCTCCCACGGTGATCCCGGCAGCCCCGAGTGCTGCCTTTTTGACAAATTCTCTTCTTGATTTTTGCATGGCTCTGAAGTTTTGGTTTTGTAATTGCCTGTTATTCTTTGAATCTCTTTTTTGCCTCTTCAAGCATGGTTATTGTGGCTGTTGCACCACTTCTTGAGCATCCTGCTTCCCTCACCTCCAGGAGCTGATCGAGGGTGCGTACACCGCCGGCAGCCTTTACCCTGACACGGGGGCCGCTGTGTTTGCGCATCAGGCGCAGGTCGTGGAGTGTTGCCCCGGTGTAGGAGAATTTACCGTCGTCGCCCTTCACAAACCCGAACCCCGACGATGTTTTCACGTAATCGGCCCCGGTGCGGGTGCATATTTCGCACAGCCTGATCTTGTCTTCGTCTCTTGTTATATAGTCGGTTTCAAAGATAACTTTTACAATTGCACCGTTTTTATGACTGGCCCTGGTAACTGCATCTATCTCCTTTTCAATATAGTCCCATTCCCCCGAAAGGGCCTTCCCGATATTTATCACCATGTCGATCTCAACAGCGCCGTCTTTGCAGGCGGTCTCGGTTTCGAAAACCTTGACTTCAATTGTTGAATTTCCTGCCGGGAAGCCTATCACACAACCAACCAGCACGTCGGTGCCTTCAAGCAGTCCGGCTGCTTTTTTCACCATGTAGGGTTTGACACATACCGAAGCGACATCATATTTTGCCGCTACCTGGCATTCCCTTAAAAGGTCATCGTCTGTCATCGTGGGATGAAGGATCGAATGGTCGATCATCTTTGCAAGTTCTCTGATCATTTTGTTTTGTTTAGGTGGTTAATATCCTGTTTATGTTAAGACTGTTAAAGTCAGATGGAACGCCTATGTTCGTGATTATGCCATTTTTGTAAGCGTTTATCATGGCTGTTTCCTGGTTTCGTTTTAAAGGAAATAGCTGTTCCCGATCGGGTATTTCATGGTGTTGCATATAAGCTCGCTGTAAATGTTCAGTAAGGGGTTGCTGGTAGTAAAGCGGATTGATATCTGGAGCACAGGTTGCCCCGGATTGATCCTGAGGAGCTGCGAGCTCCTTTTATCTGCCGGCAATGCCCTTATTTCCTGTTCCGACCCTGTTATCTCCGTGCCATATTTCATGCTGAGCGTTTTGAAAAATGACCCCTCTGCGAAGCCGTTATCAATGAACCCGGGAAGGGCTCTGCCCGGGAACCAGTTATTTTCAATTATCACCGGGTCTTCACCCACAGATCGCAGGCGCTCAAAATGTATGCAGGGTGTTTGCCGTTCATCTTCGCCTGTTTCGAAAGGGAAGCCGGCAACCCATCTTCTTATGGCCGGAGCCTGGAGAAATACGGTATTGATGTTCTGCCCGACGGCTTCTGAGAAGCCTTTTACATTAAGAAGCCCCAAAGATTTACTTCTCTCTTTTACAATGCTCCCTTTCCCGTGCAGCCGGTCAATATAGCCCTCTTTATGGAGCTCTTCAAGTGCCTTCCTTGCAGTGGTGCGGGTTATGCTGAAAGTAATACAGAGCTGGTTTTCAGATGGCAACAGGTCTCCCTCCCTGAGCAGGCCTTTCTGTATCCTGGTTTTAAGCATGTTCTGTACCTGCCGGTATCTGGGTGTCTTCATAATTTCCCGTGGCTGTTGGCAAGGTAAATATAGATTATTTGACTTGTACGTACAAGTTATTTGTTCTAAATTTGAAAAACCGGCAAAAATGTTATTTTTTTATGACTACCAAAACCTAACTAAATTCTTATATCATGAGAAACTTTTCTTTTATTGTTGCTGTGCTGGCCTTATTTGTTTCCAGCCCGTTATTGTCTGCCCAGGAAGCCCCTGATGTTTCCGATGAGGTTCTGCTTGAGCTCTACAGGGGAGCGAGGGTTGCCGATGTTGTTGATGCAATGGCTACTGTCGGTTATACCGGCATAGGCGTGATGGATCCGAAAATTGCCCCGTTATGGAAAGATGTCAAGGACATGAGCCACCGTTTTTCAGGAATTGCCGTTACTGTGCGTTACGGCCCCACCAACCGTCCGATGTACCCGGGAGCCGACCTGACTAAGCCTGAAAATTATGAGGTTTACAGGGAGTGGAGGGGGTACTGGTACTGGAGGATATCGAACGAGCCTTTCCAGGAGTTCATCAAACCGGGTACCGTTATAGTAATGGATAACCGCGATGATAACGACACCGGGTCGACCGGTTCAAAGAACATAATGGAATGGAAGGAGAAGGGGGCAGTGGGACTGGTAACGGCCGGAGGGGTGAGGGATATCGACGAGATAATCCTTCAGAGAAACCCCGTTTACACCAACTATTATGAAAGGGGCCGCGGCGAGCGTATCGGCAGGAATGAGGTGATCGACGTGCAGCGGCCGGTTGTGGTTGGAGGTGCTCTTGTCCATCCCGGCGATATGGTGGTGGCCGATTCTGACGGTGTTGTAGTTGTTCCCCGAAGGGTTGCCGTAAGGGTGGGGCAGATCGCCTACCAGGAGCTGGTCGATGACATAGAAGGTCGCAGGGCTCTTTACGAGAGGCTTGGTTTTGAATTTGATGAAACCGTTGAGATACGGGAGGAGCCTGAAGTCTTCTTCAGAAGGCTCGGATTACCGGCCGATCCGAACAAACCGTGATTAAGCTGGCCATTATGCCTGCAGTTTGAGGAGGGGCTGGTAAGAAACCCGGAATCAAACCCTGAGGGGGCAGTGGACGGAACTTTGACGGAGCTTTGGAAGCCTTGCCTGTCAACGCCAGGTAACCGGCATGCTGAAGCGGGCAATGGGCGTTCCTATCTTGTTCTGATATAGATGGCCGCAGCTGCTGCGGCTATCTTTTCTCCGGTCATGATGACCGATCTTTCAAGCCTGCTGCGCCGCATTATCTTCAGGTCACGTTCGGCGTGCTTTCTGAGTTGAATGATAAGCGACAGGCTCCGTTCAAGTCCCCCCTCCCTGTTGCGGGCGAGCCACAGTCTTCTGTGCTCCCTCTCCACCTCGTCAGCCAGATCCAGTATCTGCTCAAGGAGGACAATGTTACCGGCGGCGCTGTTTTCACGCCTGTAAATCATGTATTGTCTTGCACGGGCGCCCAGGTGGATCATATTCACAGCATTGGTATATTCATCTTTGATGAGCTGTGCGTCGGCCCTGTCCATATCTGCTTCTGTCAGACTGTTGCGCAGCATTTCAGTATATGAGATAATTGAACGGTAGTCATAGGGTGCAGGTTCATCAAACCTTTTCATGACAGCAGATGTAAGTTCCTCATCATAACCGGTGAGATCAAACACACCCTCCAGCATCTTTGCATAGATGGCATCAACCATCACCTTGTCGGTCAGTCCCAGCATATAGGTCATCATGGTGGTGGTCATGTTGAGCATCTCGTATTCTTCAAAACGGTTATAACGTCCCATATCGAGCACCAGGCTCCCCATGATACCTGCCCTGTCTGCAAAGACCGACCTGTTGAGAAATTCAGCCAGAGGAAGGTCATCCCTGCTGTCGTAGTTCCAGCTGAGGGCTGCGCCGTATGCCAGCGGGGCATAGCTTACAGGCCAGTATTGCCAGTGTCCCATATCTCCCCAGTCAGTCAGCAGCATACCCATGGCGTCGTATTTGAGTCCGCTACCCACGGCATTTGATATGTTTTCCATCATATTCGAGGTGCGGCCGGTTATGCTGGTCCACGAACTTGTTCCCGGGGCCACCATGAAATCCAGACCTGCTTCATGGTACCTGCGGCAGTTCTGTTCAAAGGGATGGACCGATTCATAGCCCCATTCGATCATTACAACATCTTCGGGGATCTGCGGAATTATCTCCGGATGCCTTGTTACAATATCACCCCACATCATCATCCTTTTGCCTTTCGATCTGATGAAGCTCTCAAGCTCTTTGACAAAATCGATGTAAAGCCGGCCAACTCCCTTTTCTTCTGCAAGCTTCCTGTTTTTGCACTTGCCAAGCTCAAAGGGTTCATCAAGGTTGGCATTGAAATAACCGGAACTGAACCAGGGAAGCATGTCATCTGTCATCTGCCTTACAAGCTCCATGCTCCGCTTATCGGAAACATTCAGGGTCGATTTCATGTCGATTAGCCCCATGAGTTTGTAGCCTCCGGGGCACTCGGCAAGGTCGCTGAATCTTTCTGTTTCGAGCCAGGCGCTCATGTGCCCCAGTGAATTCTGGTTTGGCACAAGGTCTATGAACCGCTCAGCACAATACCGGTCGAGAAGCTTCATCTCTTCGCCTGTGACCGGTGTTTCGGTATCTTCCCATAGTTCCCGGAATGATTCATAGGCAAAGGAGAAACCCTCTACATACAGCTGAAGGTGGTTGTATTTCATGCTGGCAAGAAAATCAACGATGCCGTAGAGCGTCTCCATTGACGGCACCTTGTCGCGGCTTATATCAAGCATGACGCCCCTGGTCTCCATGTCGGGCCAGTCGGTTATTTTCATTGCAGGAATATTGCCTTCACTTTGATCAATGATCTGCCCGAGGGTTACCAGCCCATAAAAAAGACCTGCATTCCCGCCCCCTTCAATATCAATACCACCGGCACCGATGATCAGACTGTATCCCTGTTCCGGCAACCGGCCATCGCGGATAAACCTGAGCCAGGGCGATCCTGTGACGGTTAGTGGCAGTCCGCTAAACCTTTCTATCATTTCATCCCCTATGCCATTGTTGCCGGTTTCTGAAACATAGTTAACCGCATCAGGCACCCGGAATGAACCTGTCATGACCTCAAGTTCTTTCGGCACGGGCATAATTACCGGGAACTTTCCCTGCTCAACAGTTTGATCGTCAATGGAGGGTGAAAAAGTCTTTTCACCTGGCAGAGGTGGCGGGGGCTTGTACATTGAATTGTAGCTTATTGCCAGGATCACCGCGGCAACTATTACAAGCAGAAGAATACCTGCTGCTGCATATTTGATCACAAGGAAGAAGGTTTCCATATTACCGGTGTTTTCAGGGTTATTCACAACTGGCATAAAACTACAATTTTATTACATTTTAAAAAACCACCACTTTCAAAGGCTACGCCTTCATTGATCTAAGAAGCCTCCTTCTAAGAATGAGGTGGTTCACTCCTGTTTTCATCATCAGTCAATCAATGATATATAAAAAGTAATTATAGCTTTCTACGGTAAAAAAAGCCGGAATTTTGTCTCCAGGAAGAAACAAATTCATCTATATTTCTCCTGTAATAAAAGAAGTCAAAATTTTGTTTCAGAAAATACAAAATTTTGACTTACAGGAGGAACCGCTTCGCTTTAACATGAAAATTTTTTCAGCCGTCTGTGTGTAAATTGGCTGAAAAAATTTTCATGTATATTTAAGCGATTAATCTTCCGCGAAAGCGGAAACAGTATGCTCGAAATCATTAACGACCTGATAAGGTTGAGCTTGGTTAACTGTTGAAAGACGGCATTTTTGAGTTATATTTAAGGATATCAGGTATAACAATTATAAATTCAAGGATTATGCGAATTACAAGGGTTGAAGTCTACAAGGCCAGCATCAGGCTGAAAAAACCGTTTATAATATCCCTGGGTGCGATCACCCACGCTGATAACATCTACCTGCGGATAATAACCGACAGGGGGGTGACAGGATACGGCGAATGCAGTCCGTCGCTCACCATTAACGGCGAGAGCCAGGGCACATGCACAGATGTTGGGCATTACCTGGCCAGAACTCTTATCGGAAAGGACCCACGTGACATCGAAGGGTGTACAGCCATAATGGATGCTGTCATTTATGGCAATACCAGTATAAAAAGTGCTTTTGACATTGCGCTGCACGACATTGCAGCCAGGGTTAAGGGGTTGCCCCTGTTTGAGTTTCTTGGCGGCAATGAACGGAAGGAGCTTTATACCGATTATACAGTTTCCCTTGATGATGCTTCAGTGATGGCAGCAGATGCACTGGAGATCATGAACAGGGGATTCAGATTTATCAAGGTAAAGCTCGGCGATAACCGGGAGAATGATTTGCGGAGAGTAGCAAGTATCAGGAGTGCCGTCGGACCGGAGATACCTCTGAGGCTTGATGCCAACCAGGGGTGGGACAGGGAAACCGCTGTATTGTTACTCAATGATCTTGCAGGAATGAATATTGAGTATTGTGAAGAGCCGATACCCAGGTGGGATTTTATGTCGCTGCCCGAAGTGCGCCGTTCAAGTCCGGTCCCCCTGATGGCAGATGAATCGTGTCTTGACCAAAATGATGCGTCACGGCTCATTGGTCTTGGTGCCTGCGACTATATAAACATCAAGCTAGGGAAATCATCGGGCCTGCATAAAGCCGTTAAGATAGCCGGTGTTGCCTCCCGGGCCGGTGTTCTAATGATGGTGGGAGGTTTCATGGAATCAAGGCTGGCGTTTACCGCTTCGGCACATCTTTCTTTAACCAATGATCATATAGTGTTCAGCGATTTTGACTCACCGATGATGATGGAGGAGGATCCTGTGACAGGCGGAATAGTCTACGGTGAAAACGGACTGGTAGATGTGCCGGACGGACCCGGATTGGGGGCATCGGTTGATGAAGGCTACCTGCAGAGGCTCCCTTGTGCCGTTATTGAATGACACCGGTTTTGTGATCCTGTACAATACTGGTGTGAACCGGCAAGAGCCGGTTAAGCAGACCGGATTGACAGTCCTGCACTCCGGGCGCAGGGAGGCCTGAAATATATCCATGGATATAATAGGGTATATCCGGCATGTAACGGTCTTATGTATGTAGTGCAATTGTGGCATGTGAAGAGACCAGGCTGGTAGTTGATCGCAATACTTTGTATCTTTACGGCAGGAGGATACGTTGAATGGCATTAAAGTGGATAGATAGTCAGCAGAAAACCAGGAATGATGACATTGCTGCGTTTGAGATGCTTTTCAGGAAGTATTATGAACCTCTTGTGAGATTTTCCACCAGCTTTACAGATGATGTTGATTCGGCCGAAGAGATAGTTCAGGATTTTTTTTACAAATACTGGAAGAACAGGAAAGAGATCAGGATTAAGTTCTCAGTTAAATCATATTTCTACACGTCTGTAAGAAATAATTCCCTGAAATATCTTGAGGCGCTTGATGTGAGACGAAAATATGCCGAAAGGGTAATTGCGGGAGATGGTGAAGGCTCAGGTTACGATGACAGCGGGATTGAGTATTCAGAGCTTAATGAACTGATTGAGGGTGCGCTGGATGAGATGCCGGAAAGGTGCAGCACCATATTCAGGATGAGCCGGTTTCGGGGACTTAAGTATGAGGAGATTGCCAGTGAGTTGTCAATATCGGTAAAAACAGTTGAGGCCAACATGGGCAAGGCGCTTAAGATTCTCAGGGAGAGGGTTGGCCGGTATTACGGGTCTGTTGCCTTTTAATGAATATGCAATTTATATTAATATTGGAATGATGATGGGAGCGAGCAAAACATACAACGGGGTAGATACCGACAAGGCCTGGAGCCGGGTTCATGGAAGGCTTATGGATGAAGGACTTATACCCGCTCAGGATGGAATTCCCAGGGTGACCCCGTTGTCACGCAGGATCTCGGTGGCTGCAGCCATTGTGGCTGTCATAGCCGGATGGGGACTTGGTTACCTGTTATGGCCGGAAGGCAGAGGGGTTGAGTTAATGACAATGCGGACAGAAGCTGACAATCATACCCTGGTGCGGACTTTTGGTGACGGCAGCATAGTTTATCTTGCCGGCAATTCGGTACTACACTACCCGTCAGTATTTGCGGCAGATAGCCGTAATGTAACCTTTGAGGGAGAGGCTTTTTTTGATATTACCGAGAGAAGAGGGCAGCCCTTTGTAATTGAAACAGGAAAAGCAATTGTTGAGGTTGTAGGTACAGCCTTTAATCTCAAATCGTCAGGTGAGGGCTTCGAACTTATTGTTGAAGAGGGCTCGGTTAAGGTAAGTGTTGCCGACCTGCCCGGTTACTATGAATTGGTGGGAGAATGGGAAATGCTCAGGGGAACGGGCAGCAGCATGGAAAAATTCCCGGTCATTGACAGGACATATCTTTCGTGGAGAATGAACCGGATGCAGTTCAAGGATGAGAAGCTTGAAAATATTGCTTCTGTACTGAGCAGAAATTATAACATGCAGGTCTATTTTGAAAGTGATGCATTGAGGGAACGAAGGCTTACCGTAACTTTTGCTGATAACGATATAGAAACTATAGCCAGGGTCATTGCTTCAGGCCTTGGCCTGGATTATGAATTACTGTCTGAACCGGGAATACTGTTCAGTGAGAGGAACTGACAATGCTGATATGCGTTTCAACATACCGGCTTCATGGAAACAGTGAAGGCAGGAAAAAATCCGTTGCCCGTGCATTCCATTTGCTTCTGCCGGCAGTTATCTTTTTACTGGTTTGCATTGGAACCAATGCACAGGTTGAGAATACAGAAGTTCCGGGACCATCATTATCTCAGGGGGATAAATATGATGCCCCTGATAAACCGGAAAGTGACAGTGTATTTGACATGATAGTTTCACTGCCCAGGCAGTCGGCAAGCATATATTCTGTACTTAACCAGATTGGAGGTCAGGTCGGGTACTTCTTTGTTTATGACACCGAGATAGTTGATTCTGACCAAAGGATCAGGATACGTGCCGGGAACAAACCTGTTTCGTTATGGCTTGAAGAGGTGTTGGATGACCCTTCACTTGATTACAGGATTATTGAACAGCATATCCTTATATACCGTCCTGATATTGAGGTGCCTGAATATTCAATTGCCGGAAAAGAGGAAGCACCCGCAAAAGAGGAAGTAGTCATTGTCAGGGGGCGTGTACTCGATGAAGAGACAAGGGACCCGCTTTCCTTTGCTACGGTCGGCATTAAGGGTGGATCAATCGGAATAATTTCCAATTCTGACGGGTTTTTCAGTCTTAGAGTTCCTCCCGGCTATGCCGACAGGGATATATCCGTTACTCATCTGGGATACCGTACCCGGACCCTTCCGGTTCGGGTATTCAGTGATAACAGGGTTGATATACTGATGAAAACTGAGTATATCTCGATTCCCGAGGTGATGATAAGATATTTTGACCCCAATGGCATAGTAAGGTCGGCAATATCAAGGATTGATCACAATTACAGCAACAAACCCGTTTATATGCTCAACTTCTACCGCGAAGGCGTGATGAGGGGCAGCAGGTTTATCAATTATTCGGAAGCATTCTTCCAGGTTTACAAGTCTCCTCATCACAACAGGTTTGAGCAGGACCAGGTAAAACTGCTTCAATCCCGTTCAATAAGCAATATTGACCGCTCCGATACTCTTATTCTCAAAATAAGGGCAGGTATAAAAAGTTCGCTTGAACTGGACTTTATCAAGAATGTTCCTGATTTCCTGAATCCCGAATTCCTTTATGAATACAAATTTACAAGGTCAGATATTGTTGCTTTTGACGGCAGAATGGCATACGGGGTAGCTTTTGAGCAGAGGGAACATATCAATGAACCGCTTTTTAAGGGAGTGCTTTATATAGATATTGAAAGTCTTGCATTCCTTGGAGCAGAGTTTGAGGTCAATCCCAAATATATAAGCAAGGCTCATGAGCGGTTTATTGCAAGGAGAAACAGGGATTACAGGGCAACCATCGACAAGGCCCATTATACGGTCAGTTACAGGTATCATGATGGCTTTTATTATCTCAACCATGTAAGGGCTGACCTCCATCTGAGGTACAGAAGGAGGTTCAGTTTATTCGGCAGTAACTACCATGTTTTTGTCGAGATGGCTAACAGCAGGATTGATACCGGTGATGTGGAGAGATTCAGAAGAAGGGAGGCGCTGAGAACGGACAGGGTTTTCATGGACGGGGGACATGCATATGACAGTGATTTCTGGGATGGGTACAGCATAATACCGCCTGAAAAGCGCATAACTGATGCCCTTGCAAATATTGAGTCACGTATAGAAAGAGTGGTTGCCGGCTCAGATTAGGATTAGTCAGGATGATATCTCAAGCTGGCGCCGGTTTAACATTTGGGAGTAGACTCGACCCCGGCACCTTACCTGCCGGTTCCCAGAATCTTCATTATAGCGCCTGCTTTAAGCATGCATTCTGCGAATTCCTTTTCAGGGTCGGACAGCGAAGTGATTGCGCCGCCAACCATGAATGAAAGCGCTTCTGATGTCCGGTTGTACTGGATACTTCTTATAACAACATTGAAGTCAAAATCATTTTGTGGCGTAATATATCCAACGGCCCCTGAATAGAGTCCCCGCCTGCTGCGCTCATATTGTTCAATGATCTCCATTGCACGTATTTTGGGCGCGCCTGTCATTGAACCCATAGGGAACAATGCCCTTATAATGTCAACCAGGCTCGTTTTAGGTCGAATAAGGGCCGAGATGGTAGATTGCATCTGGAATACACGGGGGAACGGATATATTCCGCACAACTCATCAACCTTTACCGAGCCCCGTTCTGCAATCACCGACAAATCATTCCTTACCAGGTCGGTGATCATGACATTTTCTGCCCGCTCTTTTGGATCAGTGGCGAGTTTCCTTAGGAGTTGCTCATCTTCAAGGACATTATTGCCTCTTGCGGCTGTACCCTTTATGGGTTGCGATATAATCCTGTTGCCGGTTCTTTTCATGAAACGTTCGGGACTGGCACACAATAGATACTTATCGCCCAGGTTATAATAGCATGAAAACGGTGTGGGCGACTCTTCGATAAGGCTCAGCCAGGCTTGGCCGGGATCAAATGATTTAATTGAAGAAAAGAATTCCTGGCAGATGTTTACCTCGTAAATATTGCCTCTGCCTATGTGTCCCATGACTCTCTTTACCGCCTCAAGGTATTCTTTTTTGGTCATCACCTCTTTTACCGGTCCGGACCCACCCGCTTTCAATTGCCGAATGGTAAGGGAGTCGATCTCTTTCACTAAACGGTTTATTTCCACCTCACCTGAAAGGGATTTGAGCCAGCCTACCTGCAGGTTGTTCCCGTCTATGACGAATATATACCCGGGAACGAAAAATTCTGCAAGAGGGAAACCTATCCTGTCAGGATGAGAGGAGGAAAGGTTCTCGGTTTCATTTTTAATATCGTAACTGAGATGTCCAAAAAGCCAGTCACCCGCCAAACCGGAGAATTTGCCGATTGCTTCCAGGTTGCCTTGTTCATCTTGCCCCATCTTATTGACTGAGCCGATTGCAGCCAGGTAATCGTATCTGAAACTGCAGGTTGGTGAATTGAAGCGCTTACTGTAACCATTGGAGTCAAGAATGCACACTTCGTTGAAGTCACGGCTCCAGTCAAGCAGTTTTGCCTTGAAGTCATTAACATTGTCTATTCTGAAACTGCTGAATATTCGCATCATGCAAAAATAATCATTGATTTCTTTAAAACTGATTGCAGAAAAAAAATCATCCCGGACAGGTGTTATACTATTTTTTTTACCTTTACCTCTTGATTTTTTTGACATGACTTTTAATAAAACAATAACCATTTTATAACTTAAATCATTATACCACTATGAAAGAGTATGTTATAGGAATTGACATTGGGGGCACCTTTACCAAAAGCGGATACGTTGACCGCGACGGTAATTGCTATGCCGAATCAGTATCGCCAACTGATGCCTATGATAATGTGAATGATTACCTCGATAATCTTATAAAGGAACTCAAGAATGCCGAAAAGCAGCTTGAAGGGCCATACAAGATTGTAGGTGTTGGCATAGGTGCCCCGAACGGCAATTACCACAACGGAACAATAGAGAATGCGACCAACCTCAAATGGAAAGGGGTGATTCCGCTGGCAGAAATGGTAAACAAGCATTATAACCTTCCCGTTAAGCTTACAAACGATGCAAATGCAGCTGCCCTGGGTGAAATGGTGTATGGTGGTGCCAAAGGAATGAAAGATTTTATAATGATCACTCTCGGAACCGGACTTGGAAGCGGGATAGTGGTAAACGGAGACCTGGTTTACGGTCATGACGGTTTCGCAGGTGAACTGGGCCATGTTAACGTCGTGGAAAACGGTCGCAGATGTGGCTGTGGCAACCTTGGCTGTCTTGAGACATATGTGTCGGCGCCCGGAATAAAACGTACTGTTTTTGAGTTGCTGGCATCTGATGCAAATGGAAGTGACCTTGTTAACTACAGTTTTGGTGAACTTGATTCTGAAATGATATACAACGCTGCTGTAAAGAGTGATCCTGTAGCACTTAAGGCATTTGATGTAACCGGGAAAATACTTGGCAGGAAGCTGGCCGATTCTGTAGCTCATACAAGCCCTGAGGCAGTATTCCTTTTTGGTGGACTCTCAAAGTCGGGTGACTATATTTTCAAGCCTACAAAGAAGTACATGGAAGAGGCGGTAATGGGTACATTCCGGAACAAGGTAAGGATCCTTCCTTCGCAGCTGACTGACAAGAATGCTGCTGTTATGGGAGCCAGTGCCCTGATCTGGAAGGAACTTGATAAATAAGTTTTAATATTTTACGGTAATTGTTTATTATAGCTAAAATCCTCCTAAATTACTAACTAAAACTCATCACCATGTCAAATCAAAACAATACTTTGAAGGTGGGAATGATTTTCATTTCCATGATCTATTTCATTTTCGGTTTTGTAACCACATTTATAATTACCCTGAGTGACCCTGTGATGGAAGCGTTCGATCTTTCTTATGCACAGGGCTTTCTGGTTAATTCTGCCTTTTTTATTTCGTATGCTGTTTTTTCGATTCCTTCCGGAAGTGTGGTTAAGAGAATAGGTTATAAGAATTCCATATTTTTAGGATTGCTTCTGATGTCAGTTGCAGGATTTTTATTCTTTCCTGCCATCAGGACAGAATCTTATCCTTTCTTTCTCGGTGCCATAATGCTGCTTTCATTGGGTGTAGTTATTCTGCAGACATCATGCAACCCATTTGTTACAAAACTCGGACCTCCTGAGACAGCTTCAGGCCGCCTTAATCTTACCATGGCGCTCAATTCCATTGCCACCTGGTTAGCGCCGCTTTTAATCGTTGCCCTGATCCTTCCTGCTGCTGTTCCTGCAGCTGCCGAAGCTGTTACAGGTGTAGTTGACGCTATCGTTCCCGGCGGGATCCGTCCAGCCGATCTTCTTCCCCCGTTTATTATTATAGCTGTTGTTGTATTGGTTGTAGCTATTGGTATAAGGTTTATCAATCTTCCGGTATTAAGCCAGGAGGGTATCGGGAATTACTCAACAGTTTTCAAATACAGGCATGTGATTCTGGGTGCGATCGGTATCTTTTGTTATGTAGGAGCTGAGGTTGGTATAGGTACGGCTATATCCTCCTATGTAGTTCAACCCGGACTGGGTGGTGGTGTCAGCAGGGAGCTGGCCATGAAATTTGTCGGTCTGTACTGGGCAGGTGCCATGGTAGGACGACTTTTCGGAGCGATCGCCCTTTCAGATATCAAAAAGCAGAACTTAAAGTTTATTTTTGCCGGACTGGTAGTGGTTTGGGCCTTCGTGGTTGGTTTTATCACACTCGAGTACAGCCTGCCTATGTCTCTTACTTTCCTTGGATTTGCAGTGCTTAATTATGTTCTCATGCAGATAGGAAAAGGTAAGGCTAATCTTGTACTTTCCGTTTTTGCAATAATTGCTGTTATAATGGCAACAACTTCAATGCTCACATCTGGTAAGATTGCGCTCTGGTCAATTGTATCCATTGGATTGTTCAATTCGGTCATGTTTCCAAATATTTACTCCCTGGCAGTTAAAGGACTTGACAAGAGCGAGGTCAGTCTTGCTACCGGAGTAATTAACACATTTATAGTCGGCGGAGCTGTTATCCCCCTGCTTATGGGTGTGGTTGGTGACGCATTGAATATACAATACTCATTTATTATACCGGTGATATGTTACCTGTACATCTTATTCTTTGCATTGGTGGGCAGTAAACTTAAACCGATGGGAGAAACTGCTGCAGAAGGACCTGCTTCCTGACACAGACGGGTATTTTAATAATACGGGACTGCCTTTGCGGCGGTCCCGTTTCTTTTGGGTGTGACCGTACATTACTGATTTACCTGAAGCTCAGTGCCTGTAGCTTGCAAGGTTTTTTATCACCCTCAGCCTGTGTGTGTACCTTTTGACTGCGCTGTTGTATATCCCCTGGTGATCTATTCTGTCTTTCCTTACGCAACCCGAGGCATGTATGATCTGCTGGTTGCTCACAATAATGCCCGTGTGGATAATCTCCCCCTCCTCATTGTCAAAGAAAGCCAGATCTCCGGGCTCTGCCTCTGTTATAAAACTTACCGGGTTTCCGCGGTCGACCTGTTTTCTGGCATCCCGGGGAATTTTAATGCCGAAAATTCTCATGATCACCTGTGTCAGGCCGGAACAGTCGATACCAAAAGGGTTCTTGCCGCCCCATAGGTATGGTATATTAATGAATGATTCTGCTACTTCATCTACCTTGAACCTCAGGCTTTCAGGGTCATAAAACAATGGCTGCTGCCTGCAGGAAAATAGTTTGCTGCCTGCGGTAAAACTGTTGGATGCAGGTTTGTATTCATTCAGTATGCTTCCTGCCGGGATCAGTGAAATGTCCTCTGTATCCCTGGGTGCAACAGGCAAAATTAGATTTGCGGTAACCCTTGCATCAGTTTCTGCTGCCCTGACCGCCTGTTCTTCCGTAACAGGTGTCAGCATCTTACCTGTAGTCCATCCCTGGTAACTGTCATCCGGGAATTCAACCATCCACCACTGGCCTTCCTTGTCAACTATTTTTACATATTCGCCGAAGAGCAGCTGGGTTATCATTTCACTTTTCTCAGAAGGATTTGTCCTGAGAGGGATAACCGGTAATAATGACACTCCGTATTCCATATATTCAAATATAAAGGAAATTTTTCATCTTCTGATGTCTATTATACAGATCAATAAAATAATGTATTTTTGCATACCTAAAGGCATATAAATCACAGGTCGTGAAAAACATTATCGGATTTGCAAAAAAGCATTACAGCACCATCATGGTGGTGCTGCTCTTTCTTGTCACTGCATTGCTGGTTCTGTACTCTCTTCCCCGGGAAGGGAAATTCAGGTATGAGTTTCAGAGAGGGCGCCCCTGGATGCATGAGACGCTTATTGCACCTTTCAATTTTCCCATTTACAAAACGGAGGCTGAGCTGAATGCCGAACGGGATAGTGCTCTTGCAGGATTCCGGCATTATTTCAGGCATGACAGCCTGGTGTATGACTCAATAGTTTCACTGTACAGTGATAATCTGAGCTCTGACATTGAAAATTTTATGAGCAGGAATGTGGAATTTTTTGGCGAACAGGCCGAGCCTGCCGGTAACAGACGTGAAGAATTCATTAACATTACAAATCAGTTTGCCGGGTTCAGCAGGGAGGTGCTCAGGGATGTCTACAGCATGGGTATAATTGAGCCGGGGGAGACTGCTGACAGGATTGCTGCCGCAAATGAGCCGATTGTCATTGTCAGGAATAACATTGGCGAAAGGACACCGGCAGATGGTTACTTTCGCCAAAAAGGCGCCTATGAATTCTTTACTGAAAGTATCGAAGACTGGGCCGGGAGAAATCTGACAGGCCAGCCAGGGATCTACGTGGAGTTTTTTAACATGCTGGATGTCAGCCGGTACATACATCCCAACCTCACGTATGATCAGGTGATGACCGAAAGGGTGAGGCAAAGCCTGCTTGAAGAGATATCCTTTGCCCGTGGAATGGTTCAGGCGGGAGAAAGGATCGTCTCAAGGGGAGACCTTATAACCGGGGATGTTTTCCGGATCCTTGAATCGCTGAGAAGGGAATATGAGACCAAGTTCAGCGGGGCAAACATAAACCTGGTATTTCTGGGTCAGTTTATCCTCGTGTTCTCCCTGTTGACAGTCCTTTATCTGTTTCTCTACAATTTCAGGCGTGAGATTCTTAATGATGTGAGGAAGAGTCTGTTCATACTCCTTCTTTTTCTGCTAATGGTTGTCATATCGATGATGATCATCAGGTATAGCCCGGTTAATTTCTACATTGTGCCATTTGCAATTGTACCCATTATTATCAGAACTTTTTATGATGAAAGACTGGCTCTCTTTGTTCATACTATTATTCTCCTGCTGGTGGGCTTTTTTGCACCCAACAGCTTTGAGTTCATATTTCTCAACTTTATTGCAGGAATAGTCGCTATTTTCAGTCTTACCAACCTATACCGGCGCAGCAAACTATTCCTTACGGCAGTGATAATATTCCTGACATATTCTGCCCTCTATTTCGGTATAGCTGTAATACAGGAGAGGAGCATAGCATCAATAGATTACATGAATTTTGCCTGGTTCGGAGGCAATGGCTTGCTTGTGCTGATCACTTATCCCTTGCTTTATATATTTGAAAAGTCATTCGGGTTTATATCTGATGCAACCCTGATGGAGCTGTCTGATACCAATCAGCCACTTTTGCGGAAGCTTGCTGAGGAAGCGCCCGGCACTTTTCAGCATTCAATACAGGTCGCTAACCTTGCTGAGGCTGCGATATTTGAGATAGGAGGTAACCCGCTTCTGGTAAGAACAGGTGCGCTTTACCATGATATAGGAAAAATGGCAGATCCGGCTTATTTTATTGAAAACCAAACAACAGGGTATAATCCACATGATTCACTCGATTTTGAGGAGAGTGCCCAGAAAATCATATCGCATGTTGCAAAAGGGGTGGAAATGGCCAGAAGGCATAATCTTCCGGAACAGGTAATTGATTTCATCAGGACTCACCATGGCACTACGCGTGTACAATATTTTTATCGTTCATACCTAAAGGAATACCCTGATGATGAGGTTGATCTGCAAAAATACACATATCCAGGCCCCAAACCTTTTTCACGTGAAACCGCTGTGCTGATGATGGCCGACTCCGTTGAAGCGGCATCGAGGAGCCTGAAAAAAACGGATGTTGATTCTATAAATAACCTTGTTGAGTCAATCATTAACAGCCAGGTAAACGAGGAGCAATTTACTGATACCGACATAACCTTCAAGGATATAACCACTACCAAAGAGATCTATAAAAAGAAGTTGCGGAATATATATCACGTCAGGGTCGAATATCCGGAGTGATTGATATTACCAGCGCATGTCAATAACTTCAACCCCGGGGTAATCATCTTTTGTGAACGAAAAGAAGTCGTCGGGCAGATCATGCCGGTCATCGAATTTATCAACCAGTAATGTGTAACGGGAACCGTCCTTTGCGGCCACAACTGCAGAGTGAAGACTTTTTTTATCCTTTTCGATAAAGAGCTTAATGGTATGATAGGCCTGGTCAAGGTCGAGCGGATGAAGGTCAACTTCATACAGGGTTTTGCCAGACTGGCTTGTTTCGCCTATCAGTCTGTACCTGAATTTTTCCCTGTATATACTGAACAGGTTTACAGGGTTTGATAAAATATCTTCTGTTTCGGCATTATCGCTTATCATAAGCTCATTTACATCGGGCATGTAAGTATATACAGATGAGCCGTCAAACCATGATACCATCTCCATCGTTTCCAGCCGGTATTTGTTGTCCTTCATTACGATGTTCCCTTCAATCTCTTCTGTCATCCCGTCTTTCAGGTCTGTTATAATAAATGTAAAATCAATTTTAACTGACGGTGCAGAATTCATGAGGTCTGAAAGACCATCCAGTATCTCAGCCGCCTTCTCATCCTGGGTTACTCCGGTAAGTGGCGGATTTAACAGGAGAATAGTTATGATAAATGAAATTAGCTTTCGCATAGATACTCTTTTAACTATCCAGTTCATTCAATAACTGTTCCAAAGTATATTCGTCCCTGATTAAAACCTGCCTGGCCTTGCTGCCTTCAAACGGCCCGACCACCCCTGCAGCTTCCAGCTGATCAATGATACGCCCTGCCCTGTTGTAGCCGATAGAGAACTTTCTTTGGATCAGTGAGGTAGATCCCTGTTGATGCTGAACTACAAGTCTGGCGGCTTCATCAAAAATATCATCCCTTTTTCTAAGATCTACTTCGGCCGTCTCTGTTTCATTGTCGCCAACGTATTCTGGCAGAAGATGTGCGGAGGGATAACCTTTCTGTGATCCAATATACTCCGTTACCCGGTCAATCTCAGGGGTGTCAATGAAAGCACATTGCAGCCTGATCATCTCACTTCCGGCTGTAATCAGCATATCTCCCCGGCCTATTAGCTGGTTGGCACCAGGCGTGTCCAGAATGGTCCGCGAATCCATCATCGAAGTAACCCTGAATGCTATACGGCTTGGAAAGTTTGCCTTGATCACCCCGGTAATGATATTTGTCGTTGGACGCTGGGTTGCAATTACAAGATGTATTCCTATCGCCCTGGCAAGTTGCGCAAGTCTTGTCAGCGGTGTCTCTATTTCGCGGCCGGCGGTCATGATCAGATCTGCAAATTCATCAATAATAACCACAATATATGGCAGGTACTTGTGTCCTTTCTGTGGGTTTAACCGCCTGGCAATAAATTTCGTATTGTACTCTTTTATATTTCTTACATGAGCTTCCTTGAGCAGATTGTATCTCTCATCCATTTCTATCGTAAGTGACTGGAGAGTGTTTATGACTTTCTGCGTATCGGTAATTATTGCCTCATCAGTATCAGGCAACTTGGCAAGGAAATGCCGCTCAATCTTTGAATAGACTGTGAGTTCAACCTTTTTCGGGTCAATTAGAACCAGTTTGAGCTGAGCCGGGTGTTTCTTGTAAAGGAGTGAAGTAAGAATTGCATTAAGGCCCACTGATTTACCCTGCCCTGTGGCTCCCGCTATCAGAAGATGTGGCATGCGGGTTAGATCAACGACAAAAGTGTCATTGGATATTGTTTTACCCAGGACAACCGGTAACTCGTATTTGGCGTCCTGGAACTTCACCGAACTTATAACGGATCTCATAGAAACTATCTCCGGATTCTGGTTCGGCACCTCTATACCTATTGTGCCCCTGCCGGGTATGGGTGCTATTATTCTTATCCCCAGTGCTGACAGGCTCAGGGCAATGTCATCTTCCAGATTTTTTATCTTGGAGATTCTTATTCCGGGGGCAGGAACAATCTCATACAGTGTAACAGTAGGGCCGATTGTGGCAGTGATCTTGTCAATGTTTATCTTGTAATTACCAAGTGTCTCGACTATCCGGTTCTTGTTATTTATAAGCTCTTCCTTGCTTACGGAGCTTTCATCAGTTTTGTGATGCTCCAGAAGGTTTATTAGTGGGAATTTGTATGACGGCAGATCAAGTGTCGGATCATAATCTTCAGGTATGCTTTTGTTTATCATATCATCAGGCAGGCTGCCCTCATCAGCTTTTTTCTCTCTTACATGCAATTTGACTCCGTCTTTTTCAGGCACATCATCTTCTTCGTATACTGATCCTTCAATCTCACTTTTTCCGGCTTCATCGCCGTCATCAATCTCAAAGGGTTCGTTTTCTGTTTTGCCGGAAGAAGTATCTTCCGGTTCAGTATCGGGGACTGCCCCGGTTGTGACTGCCTCATTGGCTGGTGGGGGATCAAACGTTTGTGTGCGCCTGGTGAAAAGATCCTTAATGTAATCTGATGCTCCCCTTATGGAGAAAAGAAGGAATGTGAAAATAAGCAGTAGTATCAGTAAAGCTGTTCCTGTCTTTCCCAGAATTGCATTGAGCCATTCTGCCAGGTAATATCCATGCGCTCCTCCGGGGCCGCTGCCCAAAAAACCTCCTCCATCACCAAAAAGATAACCCAGTGATACCGACAGGAGGATTGCCCCTGTAATAGTTATTCTGATTGTTCTTCCGACAGGCGACATCTTTACCCTCAGGATCCTGAATCCCGCAAGCATCAGGATAAAGGGTATGGTGAATGATGATATGCCGAACCATTTGTTAATGAACAGTGACGAGAGCCAGGCTCCGGTTTTTCCTGCCCAGTTTTCAACCCTGATCTCGGGTGATGACAGGATTTTTTCCCACTCAAAACTTTGATCTGTTTTCCACGTGAAGAAATACGATACAAACGATAATGTCAGGAACAGTGAAAGAAGCAGTATGAAACTTCCTGCGGAGAGCCTGAAGCGATCATCCCTGAAAAAACTCAATTTCGACTTCACTTTTCCTGAATTACCGGTTTTAATCTTCGAGTCAGCCATTTTGCGGATTCTGTCGTTGGCTGCAAAATTGCAAATTTTTATTTAAGATCGTTGCTTTTTTTATAAATAAGCGATACTGCAAAATCATTGTATTAAGCACTTCGTCATGAACTAATTTAAATCATGTTAAATTCATAAAAAATAACATAAATTTGTCTTTTATAAATATATGACTGCAAGTATTTGCTTATGAGACGATTAGCTGTTGTGGCTCTTGGTGGTAATGCTTTGTTGCGGGGTGATCAGGAAGGTACAATTGAGGAGCAGGAACAGAACACCACCGATACCCTGGAGAACCTCATTTTTCTGCTTAAGGAAGGATATAACCTGGTTATTACCCACGGTAACGGACCACAGGTTGGAAATATTCTTATGAGGAATGATGCAGGTGAACAGAACTTTGGCATACCTCAAATGCCTCTCGATATTTGCGTAGCTGACTCGCAGGGAGGAATAGGCTATATGATTGAAAGAATGATGCACAACGTTCTCAGGAGACATAACATAAGGAGGGATATCGTAACATTGGTTACGATGGTTGAAGTTGACAAAAACGACAATGCATTCAGTAATCCCACCAAAAGAGTTGGGAAGACCTACAACAGGGATCAGGCAGATAAACTTGCCGGTGAAAAAGGGTGGGAGTTCAGGGAAGAGGTTAAGATAAGTGGGGGCTGGCGCAGGGTTGTCCCTTCTCCCGAACCCAAGAGCATTCTGAATGTAAATGTAATAAGTGAGATGGCCCGAAACGGTACAATTGTTATCGCTTCCGGAGGGGGAGGAGTGCCGGTCTATTTTGATGAGGAGGGCAGGGTCAGACCGGCTGAAGCTGTAATTGACAAAGATCTTGCAGGGTCGCTTTTGGCAGCCGAGATAGGTGCAGATGAGTTTTATATATTGACAGATGTTCCGTATGTTTATATCAATTTTAATAAACCCGGACAAAAGGCTGTTGAATTTCTTAATTTCGACGATACAATGAAGTACATTAATGCCGGTATGTTTGCAGAGGGTAGTATGGCCCCAAAAATAAGAGCGTGTTTGCAGTTTTTAGAGAGGGGAGGTAAAAAAAGTGTTATCACCGAGGCATTTAAGTTGTCTGATAAGAAATTCGGGACAAAAATCACCATGGAATATGAAGATTGATGTTTCAAAATTATGTTTAACCTATAATGAAATCTAATAATGGCTTTTAATCTCAGAAACCGTCATTTTCTTAAACTTCTTGATTTTTCGTCAAGGGAAATAGAATATTTGCTTGAGCTGTCAGCAAGTCTTAAAGCTGCCAAATATTCAGGAACCGAAAAGCAGATGCTGAAGGGAAAGAATATTGCCCTGATATTTGAGAAAACCTCAACGCGAACACGATGTGCATTCGAAGTTGCCGCATTTGATCAGGGAGCCCATGTTACTTATCTTGGACCAACCGGTTCCCAGATTGGGCATAAGGAGTCGATGAAAGATACGGCCCGTGTACTTGGCCGGATGTATGACGGAATTGAATACAGGGGCTTCGGCCAGGAAATTGTTGAAGAACTGGCAGAGTATGCCGGTGTACCTGTTTGGAATGGCCTTACAAGTGAGTATCATCCAACACAGGTTCTGGCAGATTTGCTCACTATGATGGAGCATTCTGATAAACCACTGAGAGATATTTCATTTTGTTATCTTGGCGATGCTAAGAATAATGTCGGCAACTCCCTTATGGTTGGTGCTGTAAAGATGGGGATGGACTTCAGGGCCGCCGCTCCGGAAAAGTGTCAGCCTGACAGGAAACTTGTCGGAATGTGCAGGGAATTGGCTGCTGCAACAGGTGCCGGATTAACCATAACAGAAGATGTCAGGGAGGCTGTAAAAGGTGTTGATTTTCTCTATACCGACGTTTGGGTCTCAATGGGTGAACCTGACAGCGTATGGGAGGAAAGGATTGAGCTTTTGAGGCCCTATCAGGTTAACAGGCAGGTAATTGAGTGGTCGGGTAATCCTGGCGTGAAGTTTCTGCATTGCCTTCCTGCATTCCATAACCGTGAGACAAAAGTAGGTGAGGAGATTTTTAGTAAATTCGGGCTTGAGTCGATGGAAGTCACCGAAGATGTCTTTGAGTCAGAGCATTCAGTTGTTTTTGACCAGTCAGAGAACAGGATGCATACGATCAAGGCAGTCATGGTAGCAACGTTGGGAAAATAGCTGTAGGAGGCCATTTATATCAGCCGGAAGAAGGGAGTTTTTATTATCTCTTTTCCGGTTTTTTTTATTTTTTTTTTGAAATTGAACATTAATTTATAACTTGTTACATATTTTGAGTTTTGTTTTACCGAAAAACCGGTTTCTTATGACTATTTATGTCGGGAACATACCTTATTCTCTTAAAGAGGCAGATATCGAGCAGTTATTTGCCGAATTTGGGACAGTAACGTCAGTAAAAATAATTACTGACAAATTTACTCACAGGTCAAAGGGATATGGATTCGTTGAGATGGACAATGAACCTGAAGGTGAAGGTGCCATAGAAAAGCTGGACGGGAAGGAAGTGCTGGGGCGGAACCTTAAGGTTAGCAGGGCTAACCCGAGGAAGAATGATTGATAGATTTACCCTGTTTATCATTCTGTGTTTTTTCTGCCTGGATCTGGTCCCATAATCTGTCTGCAAAGATTTATCCGGGAATAGGTATATTTACCTGATTGGACCGTTATTAATTATTTTGATTCATTAATTCCATTATGTTCAAGTACTCCGGTTATTTAACCGCTTTAGTAGTGGCGGTCGTCCTGCTTAAGACTTCAGGATGTGAGAAGGATGAAGATCCCAACGGTGATGAAAAACTCAGGATCGAGACCGGCGCAGTTATGGATGCCCAGGAAAATGTTTATGTAACGGTAAGAATAGGCGACCAGTGGTGGATGGCTGAAAACCTTCGTGTGACTGTTTATAATGACGGAACTGAAATCCCAAATCCGGAAGATGATAACGAATGGATGTTGGCGGGGGAAGGCGCATATGTTTTTTATAACAATGACAGGAACCTTGCCGGGGAATTTGGTGCTTTATACAACTGGCATGCAGTTGTTGATGAAAAAGGAATTTGTCCTGCAGGATGGGGTGTTCCGTCGGACGGGGACTGGCAGGAACTGGAAAGATACCTTGGAATGAATGAAGATGAGGTTGGGCTGACAGGCCTCAGGGGAGACACCGAGGGAGGCATGCTTAAGGATACCGGTATTCAGATATGGAGCATCCCCAATGTCGGAGCAACGAATGAGACCGGTTTCTCAGCCCTTCCGGCAGGGAGCAGGCAGGTCGAGCCAATAGTTTTTTTTGATTTTTTTACTGAGGAAACATATTTCTGGACATCAACTGTTTCTGGTGATAATAACGCATGGAGCCGGGGCCTGACATTCAAGACATCAGGAATATTCAGAGATGGAGCTGATAAAAGGAGCGGCTACAGTGTGAGGTGTCTGAAAAAACAGGCCACCCCGTGAACAGGGTGGCCTGGGTAATCTTTTGTGGAGCTGGAGGGAATCGAACCCTCGTCCAAACAAGGAACCGATATGGTTTCTACATGCTTAGTCTGTTATTTATTGTCGGGTAGCGGACCGGCAACAGACAACCTATCCATACCTTATTCCCTTGAATTCTCACCCGGGGTGCGGGAATATCCCCAGGCCAGCCCAATCTTACCGGTGCCTCTTAACCAAAAACCGTTGGGCGTGGTTTTTGAGAGACAGCCTGTCTGCGATCCTTGACCGCAGATTATGCATAGATCTTCTTAAGACTATGCTGCAAGCGCGTAGTTATTCTCGCCGTTTAATAGTTTGCACAAAAAGTTTTACGAGCTTATATGCGTTGCTCGGCATGCTTGCATACCTGCCCGGCTTGCTGTCAAAACCAGTCAGCCCCAAGCAATATGCAAAGGTACAAAAACCCTGCCAATTTATCATAAGTTTATTATACCATAATTATTCGCTAAATTCGTTATTTTCGTAAAAAAAAGTCATGCATATTGGCATATTAAAAGAGACAAAAGTCCCTGTCGACAGGCGAACGGCGCTCACTCCCGGCAAAGCTGTTGAACTGATGAAGCAGTATCCTGAATTCAAGATAACAGCTCAAAGTAGTGATATCAGGTGCTTTGATGATGATGAGTACTCAGCTTCCGGTATACCTGTCAGTAAAGACCTTTCTGATTGTGACCTGCTTGTAGGTGTTAAAGAGGTTGCTGTTTCATGCCTCATCCCGGGAAAGACCTACCTCTTCTTCTCACACACCGCAAAGAAGCAGTCGTACAACAGGAAATTACTGCAGGAGATAGTAAGTAATAAAATAACACTTGTCGACTATGAATACCTTAGCGGTAATGATAATTTAAGACTGGTCGGTTTTGGCCGGTGGGCTGGTATGGTTGGCGCATATAACGGTTTGAGGGGGTTGGGGCTACGTAACAGACTTTTTGATTTGAAGCCGGCCTGGCGATGTCACGACATGTCGGAAATGATGTCAGAGCTGAAAAAAGTCACTTTGCCACCGGTAAAGATACTGATAACCGGAGGGGGGCGGGTTGCCAGTGGAGCTATGGAGACACTGGATCAGCTCGGATATGATATAGTGGATCCGGAAGAGTATATGCAGGGAAGTTTCAGTAAACCGGTGGTATGCCGGCTTGATCCATGGCATTATGTCAGGAGGAGGGATGGAGAGGATTTTGACTTGCAACATTTTTTCTATTACCCCGAGGAATATGAGTCGGTTTTCTATCCATACAGTACAGAAACTGATCTTTTTATTCCCTGCCATTACTGGGATCCGCGTTCTCCTGTATTCCTCGAAAAGGAAGATTACCTAAAACCCGGTTTCAGAATATCTGTAATTGCTGATGTAAGTTGTGATATAGGCAAACCTATTGCCTCTACAATTCGCGCATCTGCTATCGATGAACCATTCTACGGTTATGACCCGGTTAAGGGTATTGAGGATGAACCATTCGACAGGAAAAATATTACAGTAATGGCTGTTGACAATCTTCCGGGTGAACTTCCCCGTGATGCTTCGGAGGAGTTTTCGGAGAAACTTGTCGAGAGCGTATTTCCTGCATTCCTGAATGACAGGGACGGTATAATTGAACGGGCTACAATTGTAAGGGAGGGCGGACTGACCCGGAGTTTTTCGTACCTGGAGGATTTTCTTGCTGGAAGGGAATAGATCCCTGCATCCGGTTGGTAGCCGTAAGGTTCTGCAAGGTTTTTACACAATTGTATCGCTTGCTGATTTTAGTTTTCTTATTGTTTCAGCTGGATCATCGGAACTGAATATGGTATTTCCTGCAACAAGAATATCTGTCCCTGCCTTAACCAGTCTGGGTGCATTTTCCAGATCTACACCGCCGTCCACCTGTATCAGTGCCGATGAACCTGTCTCTGTGATAAGTTTACGGAGCTTGGTTATCTTGCTGTAACTGCTTTCAATGAAAGTTTGTCCTCCAAATCCGGGGTTTACAGTCATTATAAGGACCAGATCAAGGTCAGGCAGGATCTCTTCCATCAATGACACAGGGGTATGCGGATTTAACGATACCCCGGCTTTCATTCCCAGTTCCCTTATTTCCCTTACTGTGCTGTGCAGATGAGTAACAGCTTCATAATGAACGGTTAATACAGAAGCTCCGGCCTGTCTGAAACGCCTGATGTATTTTTGGGGGTTAACCATCATCAGGTGCACATCAAGGGGTTTTCGGGCTTTTTTATTTATTGCATCGAGGACGGGAAATCCGATACTGAGGTTGGGCACGAAGACTCCGTCCATAATATCGATATGAAACCAGTCCGCTACCGACCCGTTTAAGATTTCTATATCGGCATCAAGATTGCCAAAGTTGGCTGCGAGTAATGATGGTGCTATCAATGGTTCCATTTACAGGTATTAACTGTGCGCCGGCCGAACGGCAAGGATGTTAAAAAAAATTACAGGTATGTTTTCAGGATCTTGTTTTTTGTCGAATGTTTCAGCCTTTTGATTGCTTTTTCCTTGATCTGTCTTACTCTCTCCCTTGTAAGGTTAAAAGCTTCACCAATCTCTTCAAGTGTGTGCGGATGTTTACCGTTCAGGCCGAAGTAGAGTCTGACGATATTGGCTTCACGGTATGTCAGGGTTGACAATGCTCTTTCGATCTCTTTTCTGAGCGATTCGATCAGCAGTTCACGGTCGGGTTCCGGTATATTGTCGGTCAGCAGGACATCATACATGTTCCCTTCTTCATCGGGGTTTAGCGGGGCATCCATTGAAACATGCCTTCCTGATGTTTTCAGGGATTCCTTAACATCTTTCGGGGCAAGTTCCAGCGCCTGGGCTATTTCCAGTATTGAGGGCTCTCTTTCGAATTTCTGTTCAAGCTCGGAGAAGGTCCGGTTAATTTTATTGATATAACCGATCTTGTTAAGGGGGAGCCTGACAATTCTGGCCTGTTCGGCAAGGGCCTGGAGGATTGATTGCCTGATCCACCATACTGCGTAAGAGATAAATTTAAACCCCCTTGTTTCGTCAAATCTCTGTGCAGCCTTTATCAGTCCGAGATTTCCTTCGTTAATGAGATCGGGCAGACTTAGCCCTTGGTTCTGGTATTGTTTTGATACAGAAACGACAAATCTGAGGTTCGCTTTTATAAGGAGGTCAAGAGCCTTTTCGTCGCCATTTCTGATTTTACGGGCAAGTTCCACCTCCTCTTCGGCCGAGATCAGCTCAACTTTTGCAATCTCATGCAGGTATTTGTCCAGTGATGGTGTTTCCCTGTTTGTAACCTGTTTGATGATTTTAAGCTGCCTCATTAATTATTGGGAGTTTTGTATATTCTTTCTTTTACGTTTAATCCCGGGTAAAGGTTGCGTGCACTATAAATTTTTTGATTTACCGGAAAATATATTATCTTTGTCTTTCATAACAAACATATGCAATAGTTCCTGAAAAAACGCAATCCGAAGTTAAAAATAACTTTTTTTTTCTGCTTTTTGCTTATTTTACAGAATTACTTATTATTGCAAAAATTTTCCTCACTTGTATTGCACTACAGTTTTATTCCCTGGTTGTCTTATACCAAAAGCCGGAAACTACCGGTGATTTGTAGATAAATACTTATTTAAAATAATTAATTCCAGTTGAACATATGTATGATATTCTTGAACTGAACAAGAAACTTGTTCCTGAACTGCGTGAGATTGCCAAAGAGCTTGATATTAAGCGCGTTGAATCTTTGAAAAAGCAGGATCTTATTTATAAGATACTTGACCAGCAGGCGATCAAAACTTCAGAAAAAGATGTTGAGAGAAGCAAAGTGGCCCCGAAGAGCCAGCAGGGTCAGGGTACCGGAAAACGGCGTGGAAGGCCTCCTAAAATGAAAAAGATCACCGAGGATCAGTTTGATGAAAAGAAATCTGGTGAAAGAACTGCCGGCGAAGCTGAGAATACCCAAAAAGTGACATCCGAGGCATCCAGGGACGATCTGAAGGTTGGCCACGCCTCTGAAAAACCTGCAAAGCAGGTTAAAGAAGGAAAGCCTCCCAAACAGCACGGAGATAATAAACCCAGGCCCAAGGCAAGGGGTGAGGACAAATCTCAACAGCCTGAGCGGCAGGGTAAGGAGGGTTTTCACAAAAAACAGCAGTTTGAAAGGAAGAGCAGTCCACGTGAATATGATTTTGACGGGATAATTACTGCTTCAGGATTGCTGGAGATAATGCCTGATGGTTATGGTTTCCTGCGTTCATCAGATTATAATTATCTGAACAGCCCCGATGATGTTTATGTTTCCCAGTCGCAGATTAAGCTTTTCGGACTAAAAACGGGCGATACCGTTCAGGGAACAATCCGTCCGCCGAAAGACGGTGAAAAGTATTTTCCCCTCATCAAAGTTGAAATGATCAACGGACGTACACCCGACTTTATAAGAGACCGTGTTCCTTTTGATTACCTCACTCCGCTGTTTCCTGATTCGAAATTCACTCTTGTTAGTGAAAAGAGTAATAGTTTATCTGCCCGCATAGTAGATCTGTTTGCTCCGATAGGGAAAGGCCAGAGGGGACTTATAGTGGCACAGCCCAAAACAGGAAAGACAGTACTGCTGAAGGAAATTGCAAATGCCATCGCTGCAAATCATCCCGATGTGTATATGATGATACTGCTTATAGATGAGCGGCCCGAAGAGGTCACCGACATGGCCAGAAGCGTTAGGGGTGAGGTTGTGTCATCCACATTTGACGAACCTGCTGACAGGCATGTGAGGGTTGCCAATATGGTCATAGAGAAAGCAAAAAGGATGGTGGAATGCGGACATGATGTGGTCATTCTGCTTGACTCGATAACCCGTCTCGCCAGGGCCTTCAATACCGTCTCACCTGCTTCAGGCAAGGTGCTTTCAGGTGGTGTGGATGCCAATGCCCTGCAAAAACCAAAGAGGTTTTTTGGGGCGGCCAGGAATATTGAGAATGGCGGGTCTCTTACGATCCTTGCAACTGCACTTACCGAAACAGGATCGAAAATGGATGATGTGATATTTGAGGAGTTCAAGGGGACAGGTAACATGGAGCTGCAGCTTGACAGGAAGCTCTCCAACAAGCGGGTTTATCCTTCTGTAGATGTAAATCTTTCAAGTACAAGGAGAGAGGACCTGCTGCTTGATAAGGAGATGATGAACAAGATATGGATACTCCGTAACTATCTTTCAGATATGAACCCGGTTGAATCAATGGAGTTCCTGCGTGATCGCATAGCAAAGACCAACTCCAATGAAGAGTTCCTTATCTCGATGAACAGCGAATAGCCTTTTTCCGGAACTATACCGCAGACGGCAGTCAGTATTGATATTTAACATAAATACCGCATGATGACAGTCCATTGTGGGCGGAGACATTATGAGTAATGTCATGTTAATTTTTGTCTCTATTTTATAATTTTGCTGATCGCCGGATTTCCGGAAAAATCAAAGATGCTGAAGCCAAACTTATTACCGATAATACTAACCAACTAATTGAATTATTGAATATGACTAAAAAGAAGAAATTCATTACTTGCGACGGGAACTATGCAGCTGCTCATGTTGCCTATATGTTTAGTGAGGTTGCTGCGATATACCCTATTACACCTTCATCAAACATGGCTGAGAACGTTGATGAATGGGCTGCTAATGAAAGAAAGAATATATTCGGAGAAGTTTTAAAGGTTGTTGAGATGCAGTCAGAAGGTGGTGCAGCAGGAGCTGTTCACGGATCATTGCAGTCCGGCGCCCTTACTACCACATTTACCGCTTCCCAGGGTCTTTTGCTTATGATCCCGAACATGTTCAAAATATCTGGTGAGCTGCTTCCGGGCGTCTTTCATGTCAGTGCCCGCAGTCTCGCAGCACAGGCCCTGTCAATTTTCGGTGATCACAGTGATGTTATGAGTACCCGGCAAACCGGGTTTGCACTTCTTGCTACAGGCAGCGTTCAGGAGATCATGGATATAGGAGCTGTAGCTCATCTTGCCTCAATAAAGACCAGGATACCTTTCCTGCATTTTTTCGATGGGTTCCGTACCTCACATGAGATCCAGAAGGTTGAGCCCTGTGACCAGGATGAGATGGCCAGGCTTCTTGATATGGATGCAGTCCAGGCTTTCCGTGAAAGGGCTCTTAATCCCGAGCACCCTGTTACCAGGGGTACCGCACAGAACCCAGATATCTATTTCCAGTCACGCGAAGCAGCAAACAAATTCTACGATGTTGTACCTGATGTTGTAGAGGAATATATGCAGGAGATCACGAAAATCACTGGAAGGGAATACCATCCATTCACATATTATGGTGCACCCGATGCAACTGATATAGTTGTTGCAATGGGATCGATCACAGATACGATCAAGGAGACAATTGACCATATCAATAAAAATGGCGGAAAAACAGGCCTTATCACAGTACATCTATACCGACCGTTCTCATCAAAATACTTTATGAAGGTATTGCCCAAGTCGGTTAAAAGAATTGCCGTGCTTGACAGGACCAAGGAACCGGGAGCAAATGGTGAACCTCTTTATCTTGATGTTAAGGACCTGTTTTACGGACAAACCGGCGCTCCTGTGATCGTAGGCGGCCGTTACGGACTGAGTTCAAAGGATACCACTCCTGCCATGATCCTTTCAGTTTTCGAGAACCTGAAGCTCCCTGAACCTAAAAATCGCTTTACTGTCGGGATAATAGATGATGTAACTTTCCATTCCCTGCCCCTTATGAAAGAAATAGATGTTTCGCCAGAGGGTAATTATGCTGCAAAATTCTTCGGCATAGGAGCAGACGGTACTGTTGGTGCAAACAAGAACTCAATCATTATCATTGGCGATACAACAGATAAGTTTGCACAGGCTTATTTTGCATATGACTCAAAGAAATCGGGGGGGATAACTGTTTCGCATCTCAGGTTTGGCGACAAGCCCATCCGTTCACCATACCTTGTTAATACAGCCGATTTTGTTGCGTGCCACGTTCCGGCATATCTTGATAAATATGATCTCCTGAAGGGACTGAAGAAGGGAGGAACCTTCCTGCTGAACAGCATTTGGGATATTGAGGAGACAAAAAAGAAACTGCCTGTCCGTATGAAGAAGTATATGGCTGAGAATGACATCGGTTTCTACATGATCAATGCAACAAACATAGCAGAAGAAATAGGCCTCGGCGGCAGAACCAATACCATAATGCAATCCGCATTCTTCAAAATATCTGAAGTAATTCCTTACGAGAAGGCGGTTGAAGAGATGAAAAAGGCTATTATCAAGTCATTTGGCATGAAAGGGGAGGAGATCGTTGCAATGAACAATGCTGCAGTCGATCGTGGAGGTGACGTAATCAAGGTTGATATACCTGCAGAATGGAAAGATCTTGATGACAGCAAACCTGAAGATAAAAGGGATATTCCTGACTTCATAAAGAATATTATGGAGCCCATCAATGCACAGAATGGCGACAGCCTGCCGGTCAGTTCATTTGTTGACCGTGAGGATGGTACATTCCCAGCTGGTACAACTGCTTATGAGAAGCGTGGTATTGCGGTTCATGTACCGAAATGGATACCCGAGAACTGCATTCAGTGCAACCAGTGTTCCTATGTATGCCCTCACTCAGTGATCCGCCCCTTCCTTCTTACAGAAAAGGAGGTGAAGAATGCTCCTGAAGGTACAGAAACTATTAAGGGGATTGGGGGAACCAAGGATTACCAGTACCGTATGCAGATCAGTCCCCTCGATTGTACAGGCTGCGGTAACTGCGTTGATGTTTGTCCCTCCAAGAAAAAAGCGCTGGTCATGGAGTCCCTTGATTCACAGATGGTCGAGGATACGCGTTGGGAATACATGCATAACAAGGTGGGATATAAGGATACTGTGCTTGAAAAAGAAAAGTCCGTTAAGAACAGCCAGTTTGCTCAGCCGTTGTTTGAGTTTTCAGGTGCCTGTGCAGGTTGTGGTGAAACTCCTTACATCAAGCTGATTACCCAGCTTTACGGCGACCGGATGATGATAGCCAATGCAACCGGATGCTCTTCAATATACGGAGGTTCAGCACCTTCCACACCTTATACCGTTAACAAAAACGGTCACGGGCCAGCATGGGCCAATTCACTTTTCGAAGACAATGCTGAATATGGCTATGGTATGTTTCTTGGGGTAAAACAGATGCGGACACGGATTGAAGGGCTTATGAAAAGAGCACTTGAAGGTGAGTTGCCACCGAAGGTTAAGGAGGCATTTACAGAGTGGCTGGAATCTAAGGATGACGGTGAGAAATCAAAGGTGGCCTCTGAAAAAGTTAAAGAGGTCCTCAAGGATAAAAAAGATGAGATCTCAGTCGAGATCATGAAACTGAAGCAGTACCTGGTGAAAAAATCCATATGGGTATTCGGTGGTGACGGCTGGGCATATGATATTGGATATGGCGGACTTGACCATGTTATAGCATCAGGTGATGATATTAATATGCTGGTTATGGATACCGAGGTATACAGTAACACCGGAGGCCAGGCATCCAAATCAACACCGGTCGGTGCGGTTGCCAAATTTGCCGCAGCAGGAAAAAGAATCCGTAAGAAGGATCTCGGGATCATGGCTATGAGCTACGGATACGTTTATGTTGCCCAGGTGGCGATGGGAGCAAGCCAGTCCCAGTTCTTCAAGGCTGTTAAAGAGGCTGAGGCTTATCCGGGGCCCTCAGTGATAATTGCTTATTCTCCCTGTATTAATCACGGTTTAAGAGGCGGCATGGGCAAGACCATGGAGGAGAGTAAGCTTGCAGTTGAGGCAGGCTACTGGACCAACTGGAGGTACAATCCATTACTTGAGCAGGAAGGGAAGAATCCTTTTGTAATAGATTCTAAAGAGCCTGATTTCAGTAAATTCCAGGACTTCCTTAAATCAGAGGTGCGGTATACATCACTTCAGAAGGCTTTCCCGGATGTCGCTGGTGAGTTGTTCAAGGCAGCTGAAGAAAATGCAAAATGGAGGCACAAGAGTTATGTAAGAATGGCATCAATGGATTTCTCAACAGTTTAATGATGATTATACAGATAAAAAGGGCGGCTTCTTTAAAGCCGCTTTTTTTTTGAACCAAGTTTGTTGTAAATTGTTTTTATTTTAGGATTGTTAAACTAAAAATTGATATTATGGCCGATCTGAAGACCAGTTTTATGGGAATAGATGTTAAAAATCCAATAGTAGTTGGTGCCTGTAATTTATCCCAAAACCCTGAAACACTTATCCAGCTTGAAAAAGCCGGTGCAGCCGCAGTTGTTTACAAATCGCTTTTCGAAGAGCAGATACAGTATGAGAGAATCCAAATGAATGAATCTATGCATGAGTTTGATGACAGGCATGCAGAGATGACCAGCATTCATCCAAATCTCGAACACGGAGGGCCGAAAGAGTACCTCCTGGAGTTGAAAAAAGCTAAGGAAAGTGTATCAATACCGTTAATAGCCAGTCTGAATGCTGTTTACAAGGAGACCTGGGTCGAATATGCACAATTAATTCAGGAAACCGGCGTCGACGGAATTGAGCTCAATTTCTACTCCGTTCCGAAAGACGCCGAAACTGATGCTGTCGCTATTGAGAACAAGCAGATTGATATTCTCAGGGCAGTTAAAAAAGTGGTGAATATACCTGTTGCAGTCAAGATCGGCCCCTTCTATTCCAATCCTCTGCATGTTGTGTCGGAGATGGATAAGGTCGGCGTAAACGGGTTCGTGCTTTTCAACAGGCTGTTTCAGCCCGATATCAGCACTAATGAACAGAACCACACTTATCCGTTTTTCCTCAGCAGAGAGGGAGACTACCGGCTTCCGCTCAGATTTGCCGGTCTGCTTTATAAGCATGTCAAGGGCAATATTTGCGGTAATACAGGTATTTATGCCGGTGAGGATGTTGCCAAAATGATTCTGGCCGGGGCTGATTGTGTGCAGGTTGTCAGCGCTATTTACAGGAACAAGCCTGCTCATATCAGCAAAATGCTGAAAGACCTTGAGGCCTGGATGGATTCAAAATCCTACGGCTCAATAAGCGACTTCAGGGGGAAGCTCTCCAAGTCAGAGGTCGGTGATCCCTTTGCCTATTCCCGGGCACAGTATGTCGACATACTTATGAAACCCGAAGAGATTATGAAGAAATACCCGGTGGTATAAAAACTTCTGAATTTGTATTTTTGCAGTCTGAAGCATAAATATCAGACCTATGGGAAGGATAATGGCACTGGATGTGGGGCAGAAAAGAATTGGGCTTGCTGTTACCGATCCACTTGGGATAATTGCAACCGGACTGGCTACTGTTAATATTGCAGAGGTATTTGAGTACCTTGAGCAGTACACGAATGAAGAAGAAGTTGATCTTTTTGTTGTAGGCATGCCCGTTCAGATGAACAACAGCCCGTCAGGTGCCGTACAGTTTATTGAACCTTTCGTGCGTAAGCTGAAAAAGAAATTCCCGGCAATACCTGTAAGGTTTATTGATGAGAGGTTTACCTCGAAAATTGCTATGCAGACAATGATTGAGGCTGGTACCGGTAAGAAGGCGAGGAGGGACAAGGCTACAATCGACAGAATAAGTGCCGTAATAATGCTTCAGTCCTTTATTGACAGTGAAAATAATCTGACCAGATGATATTGCCGGTTTTTTTGTACGGATCTCCGGTCCTCCGGAAGGTGGCCGCAGATATACCTGAAGACTATGAGGGTCTTGATGAACTTGTTGAATCTCTTTTTGAGACCATGTACAGCAGTGAGGGAGTCGGACTGGCGGCCCCCCAGGTGGGTAAATCATTGCGTATATTTGTTGTTGATGCATCGCCTCTTGAAGAGGATGACCCCTCCCTGAAGGATTTTAAAAAGGTATTCATTAACCCTGTAATTACTTCATATGAAGGTGAGTTGTCGACATATAATGAGGGATGCCTCAGCATACCCGAGATAAGGGAGGATGTTGACAGGGAAACAGCCATACGCATCCGTTACTGTGATACCGGGTTCAAATACAAAGAAGAGTATTACGATGGTATTGCCGCGAGGATAATTCAGCATGAATATGATCACCTTGAAGGAAGGCTTTTTACCGATATGATTTCGCCGATCAGAAAGCGGCTCCTGAAAAGAAAACTCACCTCAATAAGCAAAGGACGGGTGGATGTCAAATACCGCGTAAAGCATCTCTGACCTGACAGTTTTTTATTAAGTCATATTGATTTTAACGGCGGTTTTCGCTAACTTTATTAAAGAAGTGAATATAAACGTCTGTTATGGGCTTGCCATCGCCGTTGAATGGTTTGCCGGTATTCCGGCTGCTGGTGCCTTTCTGCCTGGGCATAGCTGTGCAGCATCATACTAACCTGCCATTAGCGATTACCATTCCGGCATGCGGCCTGAGTTTTATCCTGGTAATTGTACTCAGGATAACCGGTATTTCAAGACGTTTCGGGAAAGACTTCCTGGGAGGTCTTGCATTGGTATTGTTCATGTTTTTATTTTCTATTTCCCTTACGGGGAAAAGAACGCAGGCATTTTCGTTCATCGATATTCCCTATGGTGAGGGTTATTTTGTTGTACGGGTTACTGCTCCTCCCGGGGAGCGTGAGCGGACAACCCGGGTAATTGTTGAACCTGTTCTGTATATAGGCAACGGGGAGGTATTGTCTGTCAGGGGACGGGCCCTGGCATGGTTCGAAAGGGACAGCCTTACAGGGTTGCTTCGCACAGGTGACAGGGTCGTTATGGCAAACAAGTTCAACCCCGTAAGAAACTATGGAAACCCTTTTGAATTTGATTACAGAGGTTTTCTGCAAAACCAGGGCATATACGGTGAGACATATGTTCCTTCCGGCACCTGGTTTTTCACCTCCGCTGGCGGGAGAGGCGGGGCCCGTATATATGCAGGAAAGGTCCGTGAGCGGCTTCTGGGGGTTTTGCGTGAATATGTTACCGGCGTTAACGAGTATGCAGTTGCCGGTGCGTTGATCCTTGGCCACAGGCAGGACCTGGACAGGAGGCTGAGGGACAGCTATGCGGCATCAGGGGCTATGCATGTGCTTGCTGTGTCAGGCCTTCATGTCGGCATCATCTATATGGTTGTCCAATGGCTTCTTGGTTTTATGAAGAAAACAAGTCTGTTGCGTATAGCCAGGCCATTGATCATTTTGGGAGTCATATGGTCATATGCGTTGATTACAGGCCTTTCCCCTTCTGTTACACGTGCGGCTAACATGTTTTCCTTTGTTACCTTTGCGGTATACCTTGGAAGAAAATCGGTGATAATTAACACCCTGGCCTGTTCGGCACTGGTGCAGCTGCTGATGAATCCTCTGGAGCTGTTCCTGGCCGGATTTCAGCTCTCCTATATGGCCGTTACGGGAATTGTGCTGTGCCAGCCTGCTGTCTATTCCCTGGCAAAGTTTAAAAACCGGGTGGCCGACCGGTTATGGGCGCTGACAGCAGTGTCATTATCGGCACAGGTTGCAATATTCCCCCTGATCATATATCATTTCAACCATTTTCCGAACCTGTTTCTTGTAACCAATCTCTTCGCGGTGCCGCTGGCGATTTTAATTCTGTATAGCGGACTGGCAATGATTGCCGTATCCTTTTTTCCATATCTGGCATCTGCTTTCGCCATTATACTCAACCTGTCATTGATGATCCTGAATTTCATGACCTCTGCAGTCAGTGCAATTCCTTTCTCCCAGACAAGGGATATTGCTTCAGGTATGCCTGGTATTATTCTCCTGTACGCACTGTTGGTGATGCTCTATTGCTTCTTTTCATCACGGAGATGGGTGTTCATAATTTTTGCAATGGCAATTGCAACTGCCGGGCTCACTTTGAGGGCAGCAACGCTAATATCAAGGTCGGAACAACAGGTGTTCATTGTTTACAATGACAACCGGAATTCTCTTTATGGGTTTGTTTCGGGCAGGGAAAAACTTTTGGTAACAGGTGACGGTTCACAGCTTTCAGCCTTAGAGGTTCCTGCTGCTGCATCATCCGCCTTGAGCGGTATGGGCATCAGGACATACCATGTTGCCGGTAATGATGACCTTTTTGGTATGGCAGACGGTATCCTGCTGAATAATATCAGGGTTGAGGGTGGTTTTGTATCATTTTCAGGGTTACGGATATTTTTTGCCGATGACAGGTATGTGCCGGCAATAATACCGGCGGAGCCTGTCCCTATTGATATCCTGATAATCACAGCAGACTTTCGGGGAAACATGTCAGATCTGCTTGAGCTATTTGATCCATCTGTTGTGGTGACAGATTCTTCCAATGGTTATTTCCGCCTGAAAGAGTTAGAAGGTCAGTGTATCAGGAATGGTGTTTCGATCCACGATGTAACAGTTGCAGGAGCTTTCATGGTTTATCCTTCCGAGGGTATCTGATCACTCTGAAAGTATTAAAGTTTCAGTTCACCGCGTCCCTGGCGTACTATCAGGGGGTCATCGCCTGTGCAGTCGACCACTGTCGAAGGAATGTTATTGCCGAATCCACCATCAATCACAACATCAACGAGCAGCTTGAACTTTTCATGGATCAGCTCGGGGTCGGTGGTGTATTCAAGGACCTCGTCGTCATCGTGAATAGAGGTGGTCAGTATCGGCCTTCCGAACTGCCTGACAATCTCAAGTATGATGTTGTTGTCAGGGATTCTTATTCCGACGGTCTTTTTTTTGTTCTTAAACAGCTTTGGCACGTTGCTGCTGGCAGGAAGGATGAATGTAAACGGACCCGGCAGGTTTTTGCGGAGCATCTTGAAGTAAGAACCGGCTATCGGTTTTGTGTATTCAGACAGGTGTGAAAAATCATGGCATATAAAAGAGAAGTCGGCGTGCTTCAGTTTCAGCTCCTTTATTCTTGCCACCTTTTCCACAGCCTTCGTGTTGTAGATGTCACAACCCAGTCCGTAAACCGTATCGGTGGGATAAATTATAAGTCCCCCCTCCTCAAGTATGCGAACAACCTTTTCTACCGATCTGGCACTTGGATTTGCAGGATGGATCTTCAGCAGCATGCTCATGATGCAGGTTTCTATTTGTTAAGCTTCCTGTGGTCGGCAAGGAATTTTTCCAGTCCGGCATCCGTCAGCGGGTGGTTCAGCAGCCCGGTTATGGCACTCAGGGGGCATGTGGCAACATCGGCGCCGGCTTCCATGCACCTGAGTATATGATTTGTGTTCCTGATCGAGGCAGCTATTATCTCTGTTTCGATACCGTAAATATCAAATATATGAACGATCTGATAGATCAGATCCATTCCGTCCTGTCCTATATCATCAAGCCTTCCTATGAAAGGAGAGACATATGATGCTCCTGCCTTGGCTGCCAGCAGTGCCTGCCCGGCATTGAAAATGAGAGTGCAGTTGGTCCTGATCTTTTGTTTGGTAAGGTGTTTGATCGCTTTTATTCCGTCAGGAATTACAGGTATCTTAACCACGATCTGTTCATGCAGGGAGGCAAGTTTATCTCCTTCGGCTATCATGCCTTCAAATTCGGTTGATATGACTTCGGCGCTAACATCTCCGTCAACTATTTCGCAGATGCTGATATAGTGATCGAGTATGTTCTTCTGACCTGTTATACCCTCTTTTGCCATTAAAGAGGGGTTTGTTGTCACTCCGTCAATTATGCCCATTTCCTGGGCTGTTTTGATCTGCTCAAGATTGGCTGTATCGAGAAAAAACTTCATAGCTCTATGCTTTATTGGTTTGGGTGTAAACTTACACAATTATAGTTTAAAGTTGTACTATAAAAAGTGGGTAAGCTACTTATATCGCACCGCTACAACCGTCTACCCTTGCTTCCTTCCGGACCTGGGGGAGTTCAACGGGAGCTGGCCGTATAAGACTTACCCGGTACAAAGATACTAAAACAACAGTTTTTTTACAATTTTACTCACATCAATAAATGAAAAACTGATATATTTGCTGTGAATCCATTGGAAATTTGAAATTCAGGTAAGCATATAAAGCCCGGTGTCCATAGATTATCGTATCTTTTCTCAATTGGCAATCCGGAATATTAATCAAACTATTAATTATGGAAGAGACTAAAGAGAAATCACTGCTGAAAAGCACCATGAACTATGGAGCCATGCTCGGACTGGCACTTATCATTTACAGTCTGCTTTTATGGATGCTTGATCTGACAGATAATACCGCACTCGGACTTGTCAGCTATGTCATAATGATCACGGGTATTGTGCTGGCCACAAAAACTTACAGGGATCAGGAGCTGGGTGGTTTCATATCTTACGGGCGCGCCCTGGGTGTCGGTACGCTTACTACGGTCTTTGCAGGAGTAATATCAGCATTTTTTACCTACCTGCTTTATAAGGTCATTGATCCCGGGCTGATGGATAAGATGTACCTGATGATGGAAGAAGCTTATTATGAAGCCGGAATGTCAGACAGCCAGATAGAGATGACCATGGATATGGCAAAGAGGTTTACCAATCCTGTAATGATGGCTGTATTTGGTATTTTTGGCAGTGCTTTTTTTGGATTTCTGTTTTCACTCATAACATCGATATTCCTCAAGAAGGAAGGAGATCCCTTTGAATCTGATGCTGTCTAGCATATACTAATATACTTGTATGGATGTTTCTGTTGTAATACCTCTGTATAATGAGGAGGAGTCGCTTCCTGAACTGGTGGAATGGATAAAGAGGGTGATGAGGGATAATTCGCTCTCATTTGAGATCATCCTGGTGGATGACGGGAGTGATGACGGTTCCTGGAGTGTAATCGACGATCTTTCAGTTAAGAGCCAGGAGATAAAGGCTGTGCGTTTCAGGCGCAATTATGGAAAATCTGCTGCATTATACACTGGCTTCGATATCTCAGGCGGTAATGTTGTTGTGTCCATGGATGCCGATATGCAGGATGATCCTGACGAGATACCTGAGCTGTACCGTATGATAATGGATGATGGGTATGATATGGTTTCAGGATGGAAAAAGAAAAGATACGATCCTCCCGGCAAAAGGATACCCAGCAGGTTTTTCAACTATACCGCAAGGCTTGTTACCGGCATTAAGCTGCACGACTTTAATTGCGGACTAAAGGCATATCGCAGGGAGGTTATTAAGAATATCGAAGTATACGGTGAAATGCACCGTTATATTCCCATGCTTGTCAGAGATGCCGGATTTGCCAATATAGGTGAAAAGGTAGTAAGGCATCACAGCAGGAAATACGGGAGCACAAAATTTGGTATGGGAAGGTTCATTAAGGGATTCCTTGACCTTATGTCACTGTCGTTTGTTTCAAGGTTTGGAAAAAGGCCTATGCATCTCTTCGGTGCACTTGGCACATTGATGTTCCTGGTTGGCCTTATTGCAGCTGTCTACCTTGGCAGTATGAAGCTTTTCCAGCTGAGCAGGGGTATCCGGATGGCTCTTCTGACAGACAGCCCCTATTTTTACCTTTCCCTTACTGCCATGATACTTGGCACACAGCTCTTTCTTGCCGGCTTTATAGGTGAGATGATCACCAGGAATTCACCTTTAAGGAATTCATATGAAATTGAAAACAGGATAAATTTATAGATCTTGAAGATACTTCTTATCGGACCTGCTTCTCCCTACCGCGGCGGGATTGCCAATTTCAACGATTCGTTATATGCGGCTCTGGACAGGGACCATGAGCCACATATAATCAATTATTCGCTGCAGTACCCTGGTGTATTGTTTCCGGGCAGGTCACAGTATGAAAAGGGAGCCCCGTTTACCGGTGCCCGTTCCAGGAATTTAATAAACTCAGTTAATCCGTTCAGCTGGAGATATTCATCCGGTCAGATAGCAGGTATGTCACCCGACCTTGTAATCGTACATTACTGGATGCCATTTTTTGCGCCTGCCCTGGGTAGGATAATAAGACGAATAAAAAGGAAGACCGGAGTGCCGGTTATCGGGTTACTGCACAATGTGGAGCCTCATGAAGGTATGCCTGCAGCCAGGATATTAAACAGGTATTTTCTTGAAGCATGTGATGGTTTCATTACCATGTCATCAACAGTATCGGGTGACCTTGATAAACTGGGTGTCAGAAAGCCTGTGAAGCAGGTATTTCACCCCATATACGATATTTTCGGTGAGCCGGTATCCAGGGAATTTGCCTGTCACTGTCTGGGACTTGATACCGATCTTAATTACCTGCTGTTTTTTGGTATTATAAGGAACTATAAAGGTCTCTGCCTCTTACTGAAAACTTTTGCTAACCGCCGGATTGACCATCTGAATCTCCGGCTTCTGGTTGCAGGCGAATTCTATGAAAATGAAACCAGGTACCTGGATATGGTTGAGGAACTGGGTCTTGAAAAGAAGATCATGTTTACAAACAGTTTTGTGCCCAAGGAGGAGGTAGCATGGTATTTTGCAGCTGCCGACCTTGTAGTTCTTCCATACCTCTCTGCAACACAGAGTGGCGTAACCCAGATCGCCTACAATTTTGAGAGGCCCATGCTTGTTACCAATGTAGGAGGACTAAAGGAGGTTGTAAGACACGGGCACGTCGGATATGTTTGTGAAAAAGACCCTGAAGAGATCGCCGCTGCAATAGCCGATTTTTTTGATAACGATCGCGCGGCTGAGTTCACAGCCAATATAAGGAGTGAGAAGAAAAAGTTTTCATGGGAAGCTTTGGTAAAAGGTATCGGGGAGCTTTTTGAAAATATAAAGGCCGTGCATGGGGGCAATCCATGATGGTCAACATGTATAAATCAAAAATTGTTCCGCAGATACTCTTTTTTCAGTAATCCGGCAACATGCCTGTCAACCGGGAATGTGAGTTCGTCAGGGTTAAGCTTATTGATATTCTTCCACCTGAAAGAGATACTTCCCCCGGTTTTTTCCGGAAAATCAAATGGCCTTTCTGAAATCCTGAATTGTACCTTATCTTCCGGTTCAATCCTGTAATATATGCTCAGGAGCTGGTGGTCTTCAAAAAACATGGCTTTCTGGTAGAACCCCGTGGTGTAGAAATGTTCAATGATTTTCACGCTCTGTCCCAGTTCCTCCATGGCTTCGCGACGCAGGCAGTCCTCCGGACCCTCCCCGAACTTTAGTCCTCCTCCCGGGAATTTTGTCATCATCATCCCGAACCTGTATTCATCGCTAAGGAGAACTTCCTTATTGCTGTTTGTAAGGATGCCATAAACTCTTATCACAAACTTTCCCGTTTCTTGTTTGTCAGTATGCATGCTGATTTTTATATTTTTCTTCCTGCGGCAGTACCCGGGGAAATGCCGGTAAGGTCTTTTATAAGCTTAATTATCCCGTCTGCATCACCTGGATGGAACCAGTAAATATCATCATATTTTGAAAGCCAGGTCAGCTGTCTCCTTGCATACCGCCGGGTGTTCCTCTTAATCTGTTCAACAGCTGTCTCTAAGGATATTTTACCATCAAGGTTATCGAATAGCTCCCTGTATCCGACTGTTTTTAAGGCGTTCAGATTACGGTAAGGGTACAGCCGCCTTGCTTCCTCCGGAAGGCCCTGCTCTATCATCCTGTCAACCCGCCGGTTGATTATACCGTATAGCTCCTCCCTTTCAAGTCTTAATCCTGTCTTTATAATTCCGAAATCCCTCTTCTTTTTCCTGCCGGTCAGAAAGGATGAATAGGGCTTACCGGTCATCAGGCTGATCTCGACCGCTTTCAGCATCCTGTTGGGGTTTCTCAGGTCAACCCTTCCGTAATAATCCGGGTCCAGCCTTTTCAGTTTTGACCTCAGCCACTCGATCCCATTACTCCTGAAACCGGCAGCAAGGTCTTCACGTAATTCAGGGTTCACTGCCGGAAGGTCGTCTATACCATTACAGACAGCATCAATGTACAGTCCGGATCCACCTGCCATGAATACCAGCCGGTGATTCCTGAAGAGCTCTTCAAGCAATGACAGAACTTCTGATTCAAACATGCTGGCATTGTAATAGTCATGTATTGAAAGATTGCCTGTAAACCAGTGTTTAACCCTGGCAAGCTGGTTTGGGGAAGGCGCGGCGGTACCGATGTTCATCTCCCTGTACATTTGCCGGGAATCGGCCGAAATGATTTGACTGTCAAATTTTTCGGCCAGCTCAATGCACAGGCCGGTTTTGCCGACCCCGGTCGGGCCTGAAACAATAACCAGGTATTTGCTGATGTGACCTGCCATCAGATATCGGTAATATCCGGATCTTCAATTATTATCTGCGCGGGCGGAACACCACCCCGTGCCGTACAGTCAGGGTAGGTTTTGCCGGGGTCCTTATGGTTTATCTCTACCAGTTCAATGTAGAATGCACGGTTGGAAAAAAAATCAAACAGATACAGCAAGCGCTGCCTGGTCTCAGATATCAGCTCGCACAACCTGGTTTCTTCCATAATAATAACAGGGGTGTGACTTTCATCTGACATATCGAAAAGGTTGATCTCAAGACCTTTTTCCCATTTATTGTCAGCCAGGTAGAATGATGCCATCTGCTTTTTATCGTATCTGAGCTCGTCCTGTATTGCAAGATGAAAATCGAAGAATGTCTGGTTCCCGGATATTTCAAAATCCCTGAAAAAAGGATCCTTTCCCGTTCCTACAAGCCTGAAGGTAAAAACCATTGGGCATTTTTATTACAGGTTCAACAGAAATTCAAAAGTGTCAATGTTATCGGCATAATCTCCCAGTCCCGGTTCCTGTGCCTTTCCAAATTCAATTATTTTGCCGTCAACTGGTCGCCTTGCTGTAATGCACTGTATTCTATCGCTTTCGGTTAAATCCGGATCAATGACACTTTCCGGGCGATCATAATTTTCATAGTGCAGGACTGAAATAGGCGATGACAGGTTGCTGGATTCCTTAATAAGGAGGAAACCAGTATCGAGGTGAGGTATCCTGTCAATAAGATGAACTGCCCGCTGGTATTCATAGTTGTTGGCCCACTGGTTATGGTTTGCAATGTGGCTGTATTTGCTGAATGCCTCTATCAGAAATGAAAAATCGTAGTCTGCAGGTACATAAAGCTTGGAGACGCTTCTGCATCCAAGACCAAAATACCTGAATACATCATCGGCAAGTCTCTCAAGATCTTCCTTTGTCTCCAGTCCGTCAATGATAGCTGCCGAGCTCCTGTTTTTTCTTATGATATTGGGATATTTACTGAAGTAGTATTCGAAATATCTGGCAGTATTATCGCTGCCTGTTGCTATCACTGCATCGAAATCTTTCAGCCTTCCCTCTTCAAATACTATTTTTCCCCCAAGTTCGCCGTTTATTGCTGAGATTATCTCTGATATCAGTTTAAGAAGCTGGTCGTCTTTGGCCGAAAGTTTTGCCAGCAGCCTGTGACCGCTTACCAGGACGCAGAGCATGTCGTGAAATCCTACCATGGGGATATTCCCCGCCATTACTACGGCAATGGTCTTCTCTTTTACTCTCTCCGGCCGGTTATCATAGCAACTGAGCCAGTTTACCAGGGATTCTGCTCTCAGCCATGTGGCAGCCACTTTCAGAGCGTAGCGGACATTTTCCCCGGTGAACCAGGGGTTATGTATATATACATTTTGAACAAGTACATCCATTGGCTGGAAGAACTCCTTGTTGAGTTCTTCCAGCCATGGCATTACAGTTAAGTTTCTGCCGGGAAGATTGCTAAATTGCCCGAGGAATACTCCAAGTTTCTCAAATGTTCCGATAATTTCCTTCTTCCTCATGATCTACAGCAATACCGGAGGTGATTTAGGTTTTCAGGATTGTTAAAAGCCGTTCATCAGATCCTCCCAGGGGAAGAAATGCATGAAGCCGGTCCCTATTACAAGCCCGATTATTCCTATCAGAATTCCTATTCCTGCCAGTATTGTTCCTATCATTGCACAAATCCAGCCCGCATTCAGGTTCTTGTAGGAGGAGACCGAATATCGTTCGGGATCTTCCCTGTAGAGTTTTTTGGATTTGGAACCCAGGATCAGCCCGATAATTCCCAGGATAAGTCCCAGTCCCCAGCAACACCAGAATAAAATTGACAAAATACCAAGAACCAGTACAACAGTAGCATTGGGTACCTGTTCCTTGACTAAAATTTCCTTTTTTTCTTCGGAGGGTTGGTTAGTTTCACTCATGATGCCAATGATTTTAGTGGGTTAATAAGTTATAAATATAATTCAAAACCATTACAATAACATTCAATATGAACAATATTTTTATGTACATTGCCCCCTGCCGGAGCTTAAAAACAAGATGAATAAAAAGTAGCAGTATAAGAAGAAGGTTTGGTATGATTGGAGGATAGATGGTTACAGATTCAAGGAAGTTTCCTTTGAGTAGTTCAATAATAGCCCTTTGAGTGCCGCATCCCGGACACTCAGCACCCAGGAACCTGACATACATGCATTGCTGCGAACCAGATTCAAGCCAGTTTATCAGTCTTTCGTACAACGTCCGGTTTTTCTCCTAAAAATAGTGTAATTATTATGCAAACAAAAATTGTTGCAAAATAATTCGATGACTCTTATTGAAGTACAAAGTTTATAGGGAAGGTGAATACGACATTTACCGGTTCGCCCCTTTGCCTGCCAGAGGTCCATGGTGGAGATGACATAACCACTCTCAGCGCCTCCCTGTCCAGTGAGGGATGGACTCCCCTCACAACTTCGGCGGACTGCACTGTGCCGTCTGACCCTATAACGAACTGGACAAATACCATGCCTTCAATGCCGCTTTCAGCAGCAGATTGGGGATACCTGAGATTTTCTGCAATATACCGCCTGAATGCATCCTGCCCTCCGCCCTGAAAATCGGGCATTTCTTCTACCATAAAGAACACCTCGTTGTCTTCGGGGGATGTTTCCGGCGGTTCGGGGAACCTGGAAAACGGCAGCTCACTTTCTTCTGTACCCTCAAAAATGTCTCCTGTTTCAGATTTAACCGCAGGTTCTTCTCCCGGGGAGACAGATGGTGTTGCTCCTGCCTGGTCTTCAATAAATGCTTCAAATTCAGCCTCCGTATTAGTTATGATCCCGGAATTGGGACTTCGTGGAAGTGAAGCCTGTTCTTCATTAAGGTCAATTCTTCCTTCGCCTCCTGCTTCTGCTGACGATCCGGCGGCAAAGGCTGATGGTTCCCTCAGTTCCTCAGATACTTGTAAACCGGGTGCCGCTGTTGTTGTATCGGTTAATGCAGGTGGCTGCTCAGTCATTCCGGCCAAAGCATCAGCGGTGTTCACGGTTATCTCATCTTCAGTCTTGGTGCACATGATAACCAGAATTACAAGCGATGGCAGAAGTACAATGAACCCTGCCCGCTTCCATGCCGCGGGCTTGATGGTTGTCATCATCCTGATCCGGTTTATTGTCAAGGACTTATTGAAGTTGCTGGCCGGGGAGAAATATTCCCTTCCCAGTTGAAGGTTGAGCAGGAGTCTCTGGTAGTATGATATGCTGGTACCCTTCTTAATCACCTCCTCGTCTGCCAGGTATTCATGGATTTCCAGCATAGACCTTCTGTACAGCCATGCTACCGGGTTAAACCATTGTGCAATGGTAAGCAGTTCAAGCAATACCAGATCAAATGTATGTGCCTGACTGATATGCACCAGCTCATGCTCTAATATCTTTTGCTTTTCCTCCTCATCATACAGACTTTCGTTGATGAATATGTAATTGAGGAAAGAGAAGGGAGCCTGTTCCGCATTGAGGCTTACTATGACTGCATTCCTGTGTTTCCTGGTAATGTTCCGGTTCACTAACAGCATCAGTTGTGTCAGTCTTACTGCAAGTCGCAGGGAAAGAAGAATTGTACCGGCAATATAGATTAACAGAAGAACCATTGCGGCTGTAACAGGTGTCGGCGAGCGGGTAGGGGTTTCTGCAGGGGCCTGGCCTGTAATTGTAACCTCGGGTATAATAAGGGAGTAGGTGGCTACTGAAACCGGTGGGGTGAGATTGATATGCGGCAAGGCCATTGAGAAGATAATTGCTGTCAGCAGGTAATACCTGTTTGCACCAAAGAAGGCCAGCTTCCTGAGGAAGATGATATATGCCAGGTAAAACAGCCCCAGGCTGATCGCTGTTTCAGTTATTATTGTCAGCATAGCTCAGTAGTCGGTTATTGATACTGCATTGTTTTAACCTTGTTATTTGCCGCTGATCTTTTTCTGATTTTCAATCTCCTGTTCAATCATTTGCATCATTTCTTCCATTTCAGAGATACTTATCTTTTCTTCTTTGGCAAAAAACGAGACCATTTGCTTATATGAATTGCTGAAATAGTTCTTCACAAAATTCCTGAGATACTTCTGTGTGTATTCGGGTTTGTCTATCAAAGGAAAATACTCGTGTGTTTTACCATAAGCCTTATGCCCGACAAACCCTTTTTTCTCAAGGATCCTTACTATTGTGGAAACTGTATTATAAGCAGGCTTTGGATCAGGAAGGTGTACAATGATATCCTTGACAAAAGCTTTTTCCAGTTTCCAGAGGATCTGCATTATCTGCTCTTCTGCCTTTGTTAATTGCTTCATGTTGGAATCTGTTATTTGTTGTTTTGATACAAATATATGACAACTTTATTAGTCATTGAACTAATTTAATAGTTTTTTTTATTGTTTCAGGTACTTATCAGTTTTTATGAATACTTGAAGCCTGCGGTTCGGTGTGTTATTAGAACATATTGCAAAAGGCTGACAGGAATGGTATTTGTCACATTGTAGTAATTTTTTTGTTAATTAAGGGATAATTGGAGTATTTTTGTTATCGGAATGTCAGATTGTATGTTTTCATTATTCAATGATTCATGGAGAAAATTTTGAAACTTGGGTTATTATTCTGGGAAAATGTTCGCATATCCTTTCAGGCCATTGTTGCCAGTAAGCTGAGGACAATTCTTACAGTTTTTATTATAGCCTTCGGGATAATGGCCCTTGTTGGGATATTGACTGCCATTGATGCAGTTAAGGCATCGATAAGTGACTCTTTCATGAGCATGGGGGCAAATACCTTTATGATTGAGGGAAGAAACATTACCAGGGTATCGTCCGACAGGCAAAGGATAAGAAATTACGCTTTTATTAATCACAGGGAGGCTAATTCTTTCAAGGATATTTTTGAATTCCCGGCAAACGTTTCCGTTTTCATCAATGCCTCGGGCAGTGCTGCCGTTAGCTACGGTTCCCGTACCAGTAACCCGAACGTTTCTGTAGTCGGAGCGGATGAGGAATACCTTGTCACTGCCGGTTATGAGATTGATAGGGGCAGGAATTTCACTGCTAATGATATTGAGATGAACAGGCACCTTGCAATAGTGGGAAGGGAAGTGGTAAGGAATATTTTTGATGCTGGCCTTGACCCTATTGACAGGGTGATAACGGTGGGAAGCGGTAAATACCGGATAATAGGGGTGCTCCAGGAGAAAGGCACTGCATTCGGAGGTGGTGGAGACAATGTGGTTATACTTCCGGTGACCAATGTGAGACAGTATTTTTCACGTCCCAGGATGAATTACAGGGTTAATGTGATGCCTTCAAGTCCGCATCTGCTTGATATCGCAGTAAGTGAAGCCGAAGGAGTCTTCAGGCAGGTGAGGGGGCTAAAACCCGGCGAAGAATCTGACTTCAGGATAACCAAAAGCGATAACCTTGCCAATATGGTGATAGAGAACCTGAGGTTTGTTACAATTGCAGCCACTCTTATTGGGATCATCACATTGTTTGGTGCTGCAGTCGGGCTAATGAACATAATGCTTGTTTCTGTCACTGAGCGAACAAGGGAGATAGGTATAAGGAAAGCCATGGGGGCCAGGAGCACCTATATAAAACACCAGTTTCTTTTTGAGGCGGTAATTATTGGACAGCTTGGAGGGCTTGTCGGAATAACCCTTGGTATTCTGATAGGTAATCTTGTGTCGGTAGTAACAGGATCTCCATTCGTAGTACCCTGGCTGTGGATAATTTCGGGTGTCTTGCTGTGCCTTGTTGTGGGCCTCTCATCAGGATATTTCCCGGCTGTCAAGGCTTCCCGGCTGGATCCGATCGTAGCCCTGAGGTATGAATAGATCACAAAATAAAGCCAGTAGTCATGAACAAGAAAATTCTCAGAATAGAAAAAGAATCAAAAACTCCTTTCATTGAGCTTGACCCTGGTAAGGGTATACTGACAATGGAAGGCCGGTCGATCCCCGAAGACCCCGAGAGTTTCTACAATGTAGTCTATTCGTCGATGCTTGATTACTATAATTCTCCGCAGAAGCTGACTACATTCCACTTCCAGTTTGAGTATATTAATTCAGGTTCATCAAAATTCATCCTCAGGTTTTTCAACCTTATTAAGAACCAGTATGACAAGGGGCATGACTGCATTGTAAACTGGTATTATGAAGAGGATGATGAAAACATCCTTGATCTCGGCAAACACTACGAAAACACCTTCAAGCTTCCTTTTAAGTTTGTTGAGATATACGGATAGCATAGCAGCCCCCCCTTATGTGAGCAGTCTTATTTCAGTCCTGTTCTCAGGAGAATATTCACCAAAAAAGCAGAGGCTGTCTTTAATATAAGACAGCCTCTCAGATAAAACTACCGGTTACTCTTTACAGTGTATCCATATAAAGAAGCATATCTACGAGTTTACAGGAGTATCCGTATTCGTTGTCGTACCATGATACAACCTTTACAAAATTGTCGTTAAGGGGAATTCCGGCGGCAGCATCAAAAATTGATGTCCTTTCATCTCCGTTAAAATCTGTTGAAACAACAGCCTCTTCAGTGTAACCCAGTATTCCTTTAAGATCACCTTCGGAAGCTTTTTTCATTGCATCCTTGATCTTATCGTAGGAGGCTGGCTTTTCAAGTCGGCAGGTAAGATCAACCACCGAAACGTTTGCGGTAGGAACGCGGAATGCCATTCCTGTAAGCTTTCCTTTAAGAGCGGGGATCACCTTTGTGACGGCTTTGGCTGCACCTGTGGATGAGGGTATGATGTTCTGTGATGCACCGCGTCCGCCTCTCCAGTCTTTCTTTGAAACCCCGTCAACTGTTTTCTGGGTTGCGGTTACGGCATGTACGGTTGTCATAAGTCCTTCAGCTATTCCGAAATTGTCATGAAGTACTTTGGCAACTGGTGCCAGGCAGTTTGTCGTACATGATGCGGCAGATACAATATTGAGATCTGCGGTTATCTCCTTATGATTTACGCCCATCACGAACATGGGGGTGTCATCTTTTGATGGTGCAGAAAGAACAACTTTCTTTGCACCGGCCTGGAGGTGCTTATCGGCTGTCTCTTTGGTCAGGAATATACCTGTGCACTCTGCGATATATTCTGCGCCTATTTCATTCCACTTAAGGTTTGCAGGATCTGTTTCAGCTGTTACCCTGACATTCTTTCCATTGACAACAAGGTTTCCGTTCTTTACCTCAACGGTACCGTTGAATCTTCCATGTGTCGAATCGTACTTAAGCATGTAAGCCATATATTCAACATCAATAAGGTCGTTTATCCCAACAACTTCAACGTTATCTCTTTCAGCGGCCGAACGCATTACAAGCCGGCCAATTCTTCCGAATCCATTGATTCCTATTTTTATTTTTCCCATGGTAAAAATTATATTTAGTTGGTTAAAAAATGATTTGTATTTCGAAAACCGGTCACAAAATTACACAAAATTTTAACAAAGTCATATTATTTGCTGAGCTGGGATGCCTGCATGTATGTTGGAGTTTAGATTACCTTACTATCGGGGCAGTCCAGGTGATATGCCGGATGTGTTTTAGACCGGATATCTAAACCTGTATTTACATGGATAAGCAGCCGGAGGTGTTAAGGCAGGCTGATCCGTCAGGTGATATTATCTACCGGTTCAGCCCTGCAAATCCTGCTGTTCTGTTTCCTGCTGTCCGTAGGCCGGACACTTCTGCACGGAGCATGAGCTGAATACTACAGCTGTAATAAAAACCAGGGCGATAATGTAGGCGGCTCTCTTCATTTCAGGTAAATTTTACGGATATAAAGATAATCTTTTTTTTAAAAAATCTAAAAACTGATTATGATTATTGTGGATAAAAAAATATTCACTCCGACTGCTTGCTTCGATTTTTTCACTTAAACTGCGAGTTTCCCGGCAATAATCAATAGTTAAAGAATGTTAACGGCAGCAGTATGCTGGAATTGCTTATAATATAAAGTGTGAATTTTTGTATTTTTCCCCTCTGAAAAATTTGACTTACTGATGTGTATTAATTAAATATTTTGCTAATGCAGCGGTTATTTTACTTTTTTACAGCACTTACCATGCTTATCGCTGTGCCTGTCGGCGGACAGGTTCAGCCGGCTGTGGGACTTAGGGATAATACTCCCTCTGTTTACGTAATTACCAATGCCACTATCGTGGTATCACCGGGGAAAGTTATCGAGAACGGAACCATGGTGGTTCGCAACGGTATAATAGAGGCGGTCGGATCCTCGGTGAGACCACCGGCTGATGCATGGGTAAGGGATCTTGAAGGAAAAACGATTTATCCCGGTTTTATCGACCTGTGGTCTGAAACCGGTTTTCCCGACCCTGATGAAGCCGGAAGAAGGCAGGCCAGGGTAATGAATATACCGGCCGAATATGCAGAACTTGCTGCGCAATTATTGGGCCAATCTACCGATCAACCTGAGGTTCCCGGCGCAATACACTGGAATCCGCAGGTACGTTCCTGGTTTGATGCTTCATCAGCGTATACCTACGATGAGGACAGGCTAAAAAGATACCGTTCCAGCGGATTTGTCCTTGCAAATGCCGTTCCCCCGGCAGGGATATTCAGGGGTAAGAGCGTCCTTGTATCACTCGGCGAAGGCGACAATACAATGCTGGTTGTAAAACCGGATGTGGCACAGGCAATGAGTTTTCAAAGGTCGCGGGGACTGGGGGGAAGGTATCCTACATCACTGATGGGTGTCATTTCGCTTATCAGGCAGACATTCTATGACGCTCAGTGGTACCAAAATGCTCATGCTGCTTATAATGCAGCCGGTGGGGGACTGGAACGGCCGGAAACGAATCTTGCTCTTGGTTCGCTGGTTCCTGCCGGAAATGGACTGCAACCGGTAATCTTCGATACAGGTGATGAAATAGGTTTTATGAGGGCCCTTTCGATTTCACATGAATTCGGGCTTAACCTGTGGGCAAGAGGCAGCGGTTATGAGTATCGCCGCCTTGACGTGATAAGGGATGCAGGGGTTCCTGTAATACTGCCGCTTAACTTTCCTGATACTCCTGATGTGGAAAGCCCTGAGTCTGCAATGAATGTATCTCTTGAAGATTTGAGGCACTGGGATCTTGCACCGGAAAATCCCGGCAGGCTGAGTAATGCGGGCATAAAAATAGCTCTTACCGGTTCAGGGCTTGGCAGCAACACATCCTTCCTTGATAATCTGAGGGTTGCTGTGGAAAGGGGGTTGGATCAGGATGCAGCCCTTGAAGCGCTGACTCTAACACCTGCAATCATGCTGGGAGTTGAACGGCATTACGGGTCGCTTGAGCGAGGTAAAACAGCCAGCTTTATCGTAGCCGATGGCAATATCTTTGAAAGATCAGTAAAAGTGGAGGAGGTTTGGATTGACGGTAAGCCATACGAGATCACTGAAACCGGAAAGACCGACCTGAGGGGAAAATGGAAGGCGGAAATTGACGGGATAGGTGAAGTGGAGATTGATATAAGCGGAACGGATAGGAGGCTCAGGGGAAAACTGAATTTAGATGATAAAAGTGTTGACCTGCTTCGGGTAAGTACTGATAACCACAGGGTAACCATAGGGTTTCGCGGCGATTCTATAGGTGTTGAGGGTATTGTGCGCCTTTCGGCCTCAGTTACGGAAAAAGAGCTTTACGGTATCGGCGAAATGCCCGATGGAAAATTCATTAACTGGAAGGCAGCCAGGCTATCAGATCATGAGGAAGCCCGTAATGATGATACCCGCAGGCCTGCTGGCATGTCGGAACTCACAATGCTCTATCCTTCCATGGAATACGGATTTGAAAAGCGTCCTGATATGCATGATAATGTCGTGGTAAGAAATGCGACAATATGGACGCAGGGTCCGGCCGGAAAACTGGAGAATGCCGATTTGTATGTAAGACGAGGCAGGATAGTTGAGGTTGGCCGGGGACTGGATGTGCCGCGTGGAGCTGTAGTAATTGATGGGACAGGGAAGCATGTTACTCCCGGACTGGTTGACCCTCATCTGCACAGCAGTATCAGGGGAGGCGTAAATGAGGTTGGTAACAACATGACACCTGAAACAAGAATTACTGATGTTATTGAGCCTGACAATATCTGGGTTTACAGGCTTCTTGCCGGAGGCATGACCACTGCCAATCTGCTGCACGGTTCGGCCAACCCGGTAGGCGGACAGGATGCAGTGGTCAAAATGAGGTGGGGAGCCCTTCCTGACGAAATGTTGCTGGAGGGTGCAAAGCCCGGCCTCAAGCTTGCCCTTGGTGAAAATGTGGTGCGTAATTCCAACCAGTATCCCAACACGAGGATGGGTGCCGAGCAGATAATCAGGGATGCCTTTCAGGCTACCAAGGATTATATGGCGAGATGGGAAAATTGGGAGCGGGAAAAGTCCGGTATCCCTCCCAGGAAGGATCTTCAGCTTGAAGCTATGGCCGAGGTGCTCAGGGGAGAAAGGATCATTCATGCCCATGCTTACCGGCAGGACGAGATGCAGATGCTGATGCGCCTTGCCGAGGATATGGGCTTCCGGATCGCGACATTTGAACATACTGTTGAGGGATACAAGATTGCGGATATACTTCGTGAGCATGGAGCGGGTGCGATCATCTGGACAGACTGGAGCTCATTCAAGGTTGAGGCTGCTGACGGGATCCTTTACAATGCGAGAATTTTGCTTGACCAGGGGGTGCATACTGCTTTGCATTCAGACAATACTCAATTGTCAACACGTATGAACTGGGAAGCAGGAAAGATGCTTGCTACAGGAATAGATGAAATTGCCGCAATGGATCTGATTACAATAAACCCGGCTAAAATGATCGGCATCGATGAGATGGTCGGGTCTCTTGAGCCTGGCAAGCATGCCGATTTTGTTATATGGAACGGACATCCTCTTTCAGGTTTCACCCATGCTGAACAGACCTGGGTTGACGGCCGCAAGTATTTTGACAGGGAGCAGGATATGCTGCTTCGTGAAGAGGTGCGCGTTGAGAGGGCGGCACTTATACAGAAAGCTGCAGCAGCTTCTGACAACCAGGGTTCGGGCGATCAGGCTGCCAGACGTACATCAGGTCACAATTAAAAAGGTTGCATTTATTAAATAACTGACAAATGGACATGAAAATGGTTATTTTAATCAAAATAATATTTCTTGGGGTTTTTGCAGGTTTGACCGGATTGCATGCCCAGATGCCGGCAAGGCACCAGGCTGCCCCCGTAGCTTTGAAGGGAGGTACCATAGTTACTGTTTCGGGTGAAACAATACCAGGTGGTACCGTGGTTTTTGAAAACGGGGTTATAACGTCTGTGGGTGTTAATGCCGAAATCCCCGCCGGATCTGAAATAGTAGATATAACAGGAAAATATGTTTTCCCTGCCATGATACATGCACGGACATCGCTTGGTCTGTCTGAGATCAGCCGGCTGGCTGAAACCGTAGATCTTTCTGAGCATGGGAACATCAATCCCAATGTGCGGGCACAGGTTGCCTTTCATGCCGAGAGCGATCATATTCCCATTGCACGCACTCACGGTATTGCCGTTGCCGTGGCTACACCAACGGGCGGTATCATTTCCGGGCTTTCAGCTGCTATGCTTACTGACGGGTGGAACTGGGAAGAGATGCTGTACAGGGCTCCGGTTGCAATGGTGATTAACTGGCCCAATATGGCAAATGCAAGGGCAAGGGACAACGCTCTGGAGGAGCTGGCTGAAGCTTTCAGTGCCGCCAGACGTTACAAAAAGGCCATAGAGGCGTCCGGTGAGCAGGGCGTGCCTCACCACGCCAGGGATGTGCGGTGGGAAGCTATGCTCCCCGTTCTGAACGGGGAGATACCTGTTCATATAAATGCCAACGAGATCCGGCAGATACAGTCCGCCATCACCTGGGCTGAGAAGGAAAATGTAAGAATGGTGCTTGTTGGCGGAAGGGATGCCGGTTACGTTTTACCCCAACTGAAAGAGAAAGACATTCCAGTAATAGTGTCACCGGTAATAAGCGGTCCGTCGCGGCAGTGGGAAGAGTATGACAGGAGCTACACTTTGCCGCAGATGCTCTACGAGGCCGGTATCAGGTATTGTATTGCAGGTGACTTTGCTCCTGCATATTCAATGAGGCTGGCTCATCATCCCTCATCTGCTGTTGCTTACGGACTGCCTTTGGATGAAGCCGTTAAAACAGTTACTCTCTACCCGGCAGAAGTGCTTGGACTTGACGACCGTATGGGCTCGGTGGAGGTGGGGAAGGATGCCTCCCTGATCATTGCCGACGGTAATATTCTCGAGTTGTCAACTGTAATTGAGCAGGTTTATATCATGGGCCGAAGTGTTGAAATGGATGACAGGCACCGCCGCCAGTACGAAAGATACAGGGAACGTTACAACCGGATGCAGGACCGGGAAGCAATGGAGTAGGTCAACAATCCTGCATCACTTGTGTATATGTTTAATATCAATTTGTCATTAAAGCGGCTGTACGCCGCTTTTTTTCTCCAGGTTTAATATCCTATGCAATTCTTAATGTTGAATAAAATTGGAGTTTGACTGAACATTTAAACTGTGTGACGGTTTAACGAGTTGAAGATAATAGATGTATATTCACGGCGCACAAATTAAAACTGAAACATAATATGGGACCTGATAACAGACTTGCCGGCAAAATAGCTGTAATTACCGGGGCTACCTCGGGAATTGGAAAGGAGACAGCATTGGCGCTGGCAGCCGAAGGAGCAACGGTTGTTCTTCCGGTAAGAAACCTTCAAAAAGGAGAAGATATTAAGAGGGAGATAACAGGCAGAACCGGGAATCCCGGTATTGATCTGATTGAGTGTGATCTTGCATCTTTTGATTCTATCAGGTCTTTTGCAGAGAATTTCAATAAAAGGTTTGACCGTCTCCATATCCTTGTCAATAATGCAGGTATTTGGGAAAAGAAGTTCAACACGACTAAAGATGGTATTGAGATGAACTTCGGGGTTAACCATCTGGCCCCGTTCCTGCTTACAAATGTGTTGCTCGGGCGGCTTAAGGCAGGGGCCCCTTCGCGGATAGTGAACGTCTCTTCAGAGGCTCACCGCTATACCGGTTTCAACTTTGATGATCCTGAGTTAACCGTTAAATATAGCAGTTTAAAATCCTACAGCCAGTCAAAGCTGGCCAATATACTCTTTACCCGTCACCTTGCCCCGATGGTTGCAAAGGATGGAATAACGGTCAACTGCCTTCATCCCGGGGTGGTGGCGACGAATCTTTTTGATAAGCTCGGTTCGTTTATCAGGCCTGTTGCAGGCATCTTTATGGCAAGTCCCCGAAAAGGTGCCGAAACCAGTATATTTCTTGCTGCAGGCAGCGAACCTGATGGAGAGACGGGTGGATACTGGGTCAAAAAGAGGAAAAAGAGACCCTCGAGGGCAGCCCTTGATGATGAAGCTGCCCGCATGTTATGGGATCTCAGCAGGGAATATACCGGTATATGACCGGGCAGTCAACTCATAACCTCAGGTTTATGCCCGAGAAGAATGTTATACCCGGCATCGGGTAACCGTAATTGATGGTGTATCCCTGGTCGAGTAGGTTCCTGCCCGACAGGAAAGCCTCTATATTTTTTGTAAACCGATAGGAAAACATGAGGTTTACCAGTGTGTAACTCTCTTTTTGGAGATCTGGTCCTGAAACCAGGGTCCAGAGTCCGGATATCTGCTGTACCGATGTGTTCAGCCGTGTGTTGCCACGGCTGAAGGTGGCATCGGCAAAGAACTGGTGCCTTGGGGATGCCAGCCTTGGTTTGTCGGTGTCTATAAAACTGTAGTTTGAAGAGAACCTGAGCCAGCGGCTGGCAATCCAGCTTACTTCAACCTCAAACCCTTTGTTTGAAAAGGTTCCCACGTTCTGACGAATCATGGGTGGAGGAGGGTTGTCGTTAGGCCTCACTTCGATAACATTTTCTCCTTCGATCAGGAAAACGGTCAGTTCGGCCCTGGTCCTCGAGTAGCTGCATGCACGCCCTATGCCCAGCTCGTAATTGAAAAGCCTTTCAGGCCTGAGTCCGGGATTCGGAGCAAAAAGGTAGAGCTCCATCAGGGTCGGACTCCTGAAGCCCTTCGATGCCGAGCCCTTGAGAGTGGACTTGCCGGTAATTCGGTATGAGAAGCCTGCCTGGGGCACCGTTTCAAGTCCGAACAGCGAGTTGTTCTCAAGCCGCAGTCCCGCACTCAGCACCAGCCGTTCAAAAAGCGTCTGCTGCATATATGTGTAACCTGCAATGTCGGTCACGTCGTGCCATCTGTCGGCCGCACCCGGAACACCGCTGTTTGCGATGCCGCCCACGTTCTTGTAGTCGGCCCCCACTGTCAGCCTGTTCCCGGGAAAGAGACTGACTCCCTGGTAGAGGCTCACCCCGGCGTGGTAATCGCGCGAAATCCATCCATCGGTAAAATCATGGTCTCCGAAGTTATAGAATGCTATCAGTCCCCCCTCAACCCTGTCGTAACGGTTCTGAACTGACAGCGATGCCTTTGCCCGCATAATGTCGATGCCGAAATATGCAGGATTGTAAATGGTTCCCGGATCCTGGGAGTTGAAGTCGGCCACGCTGAAATCGCCGGTAATGTTGATGTTATCATTGATCTCATAACCGGCCTTGATAAAGCCGTTCACTATCCTGAATTCGGAGGTGTCGCGATGCCCGTCGGTCCGGTCATGGTTTACCGAAGCAAAGATGCTGAAACTGCCCTCTTTGAAACCTCCGCTGGCCATGTATTTCTGGGTATTGTGCGAGCCGTAGGATACCCTGGCGTTACCCGAAAAACCGTCTGTTGTTTGCTGCCGGGTAATGATGTTGATAGCGCCGGCCATTGCATTTGATCCGTATAGAATTGATGCGGGCCCCCTGATCACCTCAACCCGCTCTACATCGGAGGAGACATAGGCATCAGGAAAAGGGTGTGCAAAGAGACCCTGGTACTGGGGGTGGCCGTCTATAAGGACAAGCACTTCGGTGTTTGGAGCTGTTCCCCCAACGCCCCTCATGCTTATCTGCCCTGCCGATCCTGAGGCAACACCAAATCCGGTTACACCTCTTTCTGACACGAACATACCGGGGATGCGGTGACTCAGTACCGGGAGCACCGCTGATTCATTGCTCAGTTCGATCTGCTCTCTCGAAACCAGGGAAAGTGTGACGGGGACATTCCTCCTGGCCACTTCGATCCTGGTGCCTGAAACAACGATCTCGTCTATCTCAAGAGTATCGAGTCCCGCTACAAAATCCTCCTGCTGTGAAAAGGAGTGATCTGGTGTGCTGAAAAACATCGCGACAGCAATTGCAAACAATATAGTACCTGTGTTTTTCAATTTCTTCATATGTTAAGCAGTTTTACCAGTTGAAGATTATATATATTCGACGGTTACCTCTTTCAGGAACTTCTCCTCGAGCTTGCGCGCAACACGCTTGAGAACGGTGCGCCTGATCTCCAGTTCTACGGGAAGGTTGGGATCCTGGTGGGCTATGTTGATGCGGGTACCTATGATTATCCTTATTTCGTCGCTTTCAAGCAGCAGGCTTGCAATCTGGTCGGCCGGGCCCTTACCGGGAACCCAGCTCTGATTGTGCTCGTTAAGGATCTTGGATACCTTGCTGAGCGTCAGGATCCCTTCGGTTACAAGGTCTATGCCATCCATATGTGAGACGGGGGGCAGGTCAGGATCGGTAAATTCAAAGGTGTCTTTTATCTCCAGTCCGAGTTCCCTTGCCACTATATCGCCGGTAGTTCCTCCCGACAGGATCTTTTTGCCGGGATACTCCTTTACTATGTCTGCAAGTTTTGTGTCGTTTTCGTTTTCAAAGGGGGGGCCGCTGCAGAGCAGGAGCTTCCTGGGTTCACGGAAGTATATCACGGCACAGGAGGTGTCGTCCTGGGCATTATAGTTGTCGTTCTTGTATGCTGTGTTGATTATGCGGGATGCCAGTTTCTGGGCCGAAATGTCGGGCTGCTGTTCAATAATTCCTGTAATGAACTGCTGCACGTTTTCCCGGCCCCAGCCGAAGGGATACTTTTTTGAGCCCATACCCGACTGCGTGATGCCATCTGAGCATATTATGATCCGGTCTTCCTTACGGGGATTAAAATGGCAGCTCTTGATCTCTTTTCCCTTGTTTTTTTCTGAGCTTAGGATCAGGCATTTCCATTCAGAATCAAGAGGTTTGCTTTCCCTCATTATGAAACTGCCTGGGTTGTCATATTCAAGGATACTGGTTTGGGCATTCATCTCAATGTCAACTGCCGTGAAGGTTGAATAACTTATTTTTCGCTGACTGCATACCGGCAGGGTGTTCATGATTATCTCGGCAATACGGGTTACATCCTTGTGTTCACGGGTGAAGTTAAGGGCCATCGATGCGGTAAGCGTTGCCAGTATGTTTGCCTTTACACCATGCCCCATGCCGTCAGACAAAACTGCTACAATCCTGTTCTCTTCCTTTACCCTTTGTGAGAGGAAAACATCTCCGCAGATTCTCTCCTTGCCGTGATTCTTCTGCTGGTATCCAACTTCAACATAGAAGCTATTCTCCATCTTCTTCCGGTTTTTCGGGCATTTTGTACGACTCGATTATGCTGTTGAGCATAGCTTCAGTTTCAGATGCGCCTTCCCCGAGAAGGAACCCGATCTTCTGCACCAGTTCAAGGTTCTTATCGATCACATCGGTAACCCTTTTGATCACCTCCTCTTTCCGTACCTCAGGCACGTAAAGGTCTCTTATCACCGCACCCACTATCTTATTTTTCCTTATGGTAAATATCGATATGTTATAAAGGATATCATTAAAGAGAACGTCGCGGTTAACAATATTGTCATCCTGGTTAAGCACGTAAGAGAAGAGATTATAGAAGTTATAGGGGAGCAATGTTTTAAGATCGGCTCCCTCAAGTCCGGGAATCACATCCTCTATCATCCTGGCCTCCTCATCGAGCATATTGATGAAGCTTTTGTTTGCCTGAATCACCTTCAGCTCATTGTCTACAAGAACCACGCTTGAGGGGAGCTTTTCAAGCATTGTATGGGTGGTCTCAAAGGACTCCCTTGCCAGTTGCTGCTCACGCCGGGCATTCTTTTCAGACTTTCTGAGGGCCTCCTGGGTTTCAGCCAGTTTCTGGTTTGTTTCCCTCAGGGTTCTGATATAGTCGTGCCTGTTCTTCAGGGTAAATGTCAGGCACATTTCCGTTTTTGCCAGTCCCCGTGCCACAGCCACCGCAAAATCCCTGCAGGATGTGTAGCCGCATGATGCACAGCCGATCTCATCGACATTGTTCTCTTTTCCGATGACCTGGAGTATCTCTTGTATCTTGTCTTCGTCAGGAAAGGGCAGCCTCTGGTCATCTTTTTTGAATTTTCGCGACAGGTCGAGCTTACCGAACTCCTCCATATCCTTTTCCCATTTTTTTACGTCGAAATTTTTCAGCCTCCTTTTTGCGTAGTCAACCACCAGGGCATGGCGCCTGAACTTTTCACCTCCCCTTGAAGTCCCCGGTCCCATTATACACCCTTCGTTATAGAACAGATTGAAATGCTTTTTTATGTTGTCAATTTGCTTTTCAAACTGGTTAACAGCCTCAAGCATGCCGTTCCGTCCCTCCGCGGTTATCACATTACCGTCAAGCAGGCTCTGGTCAATGTCAGCTGCTTCGAGTATTCCCGTGCTTATGGGGTATAGGGAGCCCTTGTATCCTATGGGCGGATCAAAATCGGAGAATTCCACTTTTTTCTCGCTAATGTCATACTCAGTAAACAGCTCCCTTAACTCGGCAAAGGTCAGCACAGCATCTATACGTCCGTCATCACGGTATCTTTTGCCCTCTTTCTTTGTCTCAATACAGGGGCCTATGTAAACCACCCTGAGCTTGTTGCCATATTTCTTGCGGGCCACTTTTGCGGTGGCTATCATGGGCGATACCAAAGGTGCAAGGTTGTCTGTAAGATCGGGATGGAACTTTTCAATGTATGAAACTACTGCCGGACAGTTGGCGGTAATGTAATATTTACCCTTAAAGCTGTTGAAAAGCTCATTGTATTTGCGGGCAACAAGGTCAACCCCGAAGGAGGCTTCAAATACATATTCAAAGCCAAGGGCCCTGATCATGTCGACAAATTTCCGGTAGTCGGTAATATCATGAAATTCTCCCGAGATACTTGGCCCGCATATTGCAGCCACCTTGTCGTCCGATCCAAGGAGCGTCTTTGCGTCTTCTTTCGAATCCCTGTAACTTATGGCACCCGGTGAGCAAACCTTCAGGCAGTGCCCGCAACCAATGCAGGCATTGTGCATAACCTCGGGATAATCCTGGTGAGCCTCTACCTTGATGGCATTGACGGGGCAGATCCTGACACAGGAGTAGGAGAGGTTGCATTTTTCGTTGTCAATATTTATCAGGGCCATAATCTTTTTGGTTAGCGTTTGTCAGGCCTGGCATCCGTGCAAAAACCTTCAGGCGCTGCAGGAGGTTAAATTACTTGGCCTCTTACCTCCTGAGGGATCTTTTCAGTATTCCTTCTACATCTTCCGGGTTGACTCCTTCATATAGTGTGTCGCCAATTTTAAGCACCGGTCCTTTTTCGCAAATATTGAAGCAACGGCTCCCGCGAAAAAAGTACTTGTCTTCCAGGTTATTCTCTTTGAGAAACTTATCTATCAGCGGCAGGCTTTTCCTGTTGCCCCTTGAAAAGCATGAACTGCCGAGGCAGATCACTATCTCTGTTTTGTTGTTATCCATACCAGGTCAGGAACCTTTATATTATGCACATTTACTTCAGGTACACATCCTTGTCTTAGTGCAACGGCACTGTTGCACAGGCAACAATAACCTGATTAATAAGCAAAAATAACAATTTTTTCACACAAAAACATGCTGACAAACATTGTTAATTATGTAACAATGTTTGTTTTGTAACAATATTTTTTTGTAAACTTGTGTTTTACAAAAAGGTTTTTATCAGGAACTTGAGTAAAGTATATTTTGATGGATGAGAAGAATAATGAAATTCTGGAAAAATATCCGAAAGGGAGCCGTGAAAGCCTGATCCCGATGCTCCAGGATATCCAGGAAGCGTACGGTTACCTTTCAGAGCAGGCGGTCGTAGAGGTAGGGCGATACCTGGACCTGCCCTCGGGAAAGATTTACGGACTTGCCACGTTCTACAACCAGTTCAGGTTTAAGCCCTTGGGCCAGTATCACATATGCTTCTGTCACGGGACATCCTGTCATGTGACCGGTGCCGAAGAAGTTCGCAAGAAGCTTGAGAAGAAGCTCCGTATAAGTCCGGGAGAAACCACCAGGGACGGTAAATTCAGCCTTGAGCTAACAGCATGCATGGGAGCCTGCCATCTTTCACCGGTGATAAGGATAAACGGTAATTATCATACCCGTGTTAAGCCTGATGAAGTAGGTGATATTATCGATTCCTGCATAGAAGAAAGGGAGGATTGAACATGGAAAACAGAACCCATATTCCCATAAAGAAAGAATACCTTGTTGATAATGTACTGATGAATGAATCGGTCGACCTGCCCGCTGATGTTGAGAAGATGATGAGGCTGCTTCGCAGGGCAAAGGTGCGCCATCCGGCTGTATTTGTCGGAACAGCCAGCAGCGGAGTGATATCGGGAGCAGGGGATACACTTGACGAGATAAGAAAATATCTGGATGAGCGCAATATCAGGGCTGATGTTGTCGAGACAGGTTCGGCCGGGTATTCATCAATGGAACCGGTAGTTGAAGTGCAGATGCCCGGAAAGACAAGGGTGGCATTCAGAAACGTAACTGCGGGCAAGCTCTCTTCCGTGCTTGACGGGATATTCAACAGCATAATTCCTGAGGAGCATGTGCTTGGCCAGCACCGTGATAGGGCACTTGAAATATGGAAGGATGTTCCTTTTATAGATGAATTGCCCTTTTTTTCGCTTCAGAAAAGGAACCTGCTCCGGAACTGGGGCCGTATCAGTCCACTCTCCATCGAAGAGTACATTGCAACAGGCGGTTACAGGTCATACGTCAAGACAGTGCGCAGCTATACACATGAAGAGGTGTGTGATATTGTTGAAAAGAGCGGACTTCAGGGCAGGGGCGGGGGAGGTTTCCTTACGGGGAAGAAGTGGAAGGTTGCCCATTCAGTTTTTGCCGATCAGCGATACCTGTTATGCAACGCCGATGAGAGTGATCCGGGTGGATATGCCAACAGGGCTATGATCGAGAGTGATCCGCACCGGCTATTGGAAGGAGTTTTGATAGCTGCCTATGCCATTGGTACCTCCAGGGCTTTGATATATATCCGCAATGACTACAGGATAGCTATCGAAAGGCTGGAGCATGCTATCAGTCAGGCACGTGAATTCGGGTTGATTGGGCATAACGTTTATGGCAGCGGATTCAATATTGAGATCACTGTGAGGAAAGGACCGGGTGCCTTTGTCTGCGGAGAGGAGACCGCCATGATAAGCAGCCTTGAAGGCAAGAGGGGAATGCCCAGACCCAAGCCGCCCTATCCTGCGGTCTCTGGCCTTTTTGGCAAGCCAACTGTTGTGAACAATGTTGAGACACTTTCAAATATACCTGCAATTTTTGAGAACGGACCGGACTGGTTCATGTCGATAGGGAATGAATCTGCAAGGGGAACAAAGATTCTGGTGCTTTCGGGCATAATTGTCAACCAGGGGATTATTGAAGTTCCGCTGGGAACGCCTGTAAAGGATATTATTTATGGGACAGGTGAGGGCATTCCGGATAACAAGACTTTCAAGGCTGTCCAGATTGGCGGTCCTTCAGGCGGTTTTCTTACGTCAGAAAACATTGATACTCCCTATGACTTCTCCTCTCTGGCCAGTGAAGGTGTATATATGGGATCGGGCGGAATGGTTGTGCTGGATGAAAGCTGCTGTATTATCGATACGGTAAAGTATTTCATGGATTTCATACAGAAAGAGAGCTGTGGCAAATGTATTCCCTGCAGGGAAGGAACCAGTCGAATGCTGGAGGTTTATGAGAATATCACCAGGCGGCCTGTTGATGCAAACGGCCACACTACACTTGAGCGTTTCAAAGGCGTAATGCAGCTTGAGAGCCTTGCCGGTGTGATCAGTGATACTTCGCTTTGCGGACTGGGGCAGAAGGCACCCAATACAGTTACAAGTTCCCTGAGGCATTTCAGGAGTGATTATGAGGAGCATATATTCGACCGGGAGTGTAGTGCCGGTGTATGTAAGGAGCTCAGGCTATTTCAGATAGATGTGAACAAGTGTACCGGCTGTACCGTATGTGCGCCTAAATGCCCGGAGTCAGCCATTATAGGCACCCGGCACCATCCTTTCTTCATAGTTGAAGAAAAATGTACAGGATGCGGTATCTGTTATGACGTTTGCAAATTCAGCGCCATTTATGTGAAATAGTGACCGCTAATAAATAACAGAAACGAGATGATAGTCAAAATAGAGGTCAACAACAAGATTGTCAGGGCACGGAAGGGTGAAACGATTATGTCGGCACTGCAATCGGCCGGAATAAAGATACCGTCGATATGCTCAATGAAGGATTTTACCCCAACGGGAGCATGCAGGATGTGTGTAGTAGAGGTTGAAGGGCATGGTGGACTTGTTCCTTCGTGTTCGCAGCCTGTCAACGAGTGGATGAAGATAAAAACACACTCCCCAAGGGTGGTCAGGTCCAGGAAAACCATAGTGGAACTGCTTCTTTCCAACCATCCCGACGACTGTCTTTACTGTGAACGTAACGGAAACTGCGAGCTGCAGACTCTCGCTGAGGAGTTGAACGTCAGGGAGCGACGCATTATGGGTAAGAAGAACAGGTATAAACTTGATCATTCGAGCCCCTCGATAGTCCGTGACCCAGCCAAATGCATTCTTTGCGGAAGGTGTGTCAGGGTTTGTGAGGATAAAATGGCTGTATTTGCTATAGATTTTGTAAACAGGGGAAACAGGACCGTTATAGGTACTGCTTATGACAAGGATCTGAATTTCTCAAGTTGTATTAATTGCGGTCAATGTATAATGGTCTGCCCGACCGGGGCTCTTTATGAAAAGGACGGGTTACAGGAGCTCGAGGATGCATTGCATAACCCTGAAAAAACAGTTGTTGCCCAGTATGAATCTTCGGTAAGTGTTTCTCTGGCCGAAGAATTCGGGATAAGGCCGGGAAAGGATATGGGAGGCATTATCAATGCAGTTCTCAGGAAGATAGGTTTTGACGGGATATTCGACACCTCCGGTGCTTCCGATATTGCCGCGCTTGAGATGGCAGCGGAGTTAACGGAGAGAAAAAAAAGAAGTGAAAATGTTCCGGTAGTTACGGGCAGCTGCCCGGCATGGGTTAAATTTGCAGAACAGTGGTATCCTGACCTTCTTGATCACATGTCATCGTGCAAGTCCCCCCAGCAGATTTTGGGCACCATAATCAAGACCCATTATCCTGAAAAGAAGGATATCGACCCCGGTAAAATATTCTCAGTTGCTATTACCTCCTGCACTGCCAGGAAATTTGAGACACAGCGGGCGGAGATGACGAGGAAGGGAATATCAGACATTGATTGTGTATTAACAACACGTGAGCTTGCAAAGCTAATCAGGCTTTACGGAGTAGACATTGACCAGGTTGAAGCTGAGGTGGCCGATGAGCCTTACGGAATGCCCAGTTCAGCCGGAAAACTTTTCGGTGCTGCAGGCGGGATGAGTGAGGCGGTCATCCGCTCTCTTCCTCATATTAACGGATCAAAGGAACTTGCCGGGCTGAAGTTCCAGGAGTTACGCGGCATTAAAGGAAGAAAAGAGGCCAGAATTAAGATCGGCAAGAGTGTATACAGGTTCGCCGTGGTAAGCGGGCTATCAAATGCCCTGCCCCTGGTTGAGGGGATACGTTCAGGGGACTCCGGGTACGATTTTGTAGAGATAATGGCATGTGCAGGTGGTTGTATCAATGGCGGAGGACAGCCGATTGGCGCCGGTGATGCTGCCATAAGAGCCAGGATGAAGGCCCTTTACAGTATAGACGAAAAGGAGACCATAAGGGTCCCATATAAAAACCCGGCTGTCAGGTCCCTCTATAACGACTACCTTGGCGAACCGGGTAGCGACAGATGCAAATCACTTTTTTACACGAAATATTCGGAACGGAAGGTGCTTCTCTGAGATAATCATCATTGACGATGGAAGAAAAAGAAGAACATAAAAAGCTGCTCATTACGCTGAAGGACCGTTGCCGTGTCTGTTATACCTGTGTCAGGGAGTGTCCGGCAAAAGCCATAAAGATCATAAACGGACAGGCAGAGGTGCTTATTGAACGTTGCATAGGTTGCGGTAACTGTACCCGCGTATGCAGCCAGGGTGCCAAGGTTTACAGACGTTCGGCCGACAGGGTGAATGACCTGCTGGAATCCCCGGTCAGGGTTGCTGCCCTGGTTGCCCCGAGTTTTCCGGCTGAGTTTACCGAAACCGGCGATTACCGGATCTTTGTGGGTATGATGAGAAGACTGGGGTTTGACCATGTTTTTGAAGTTGGGTTCGGGGCCGACCTGGTGGCCAATGAGTATAAAAAGCTTCTTGAGGGAAAAGGTGAAAAGAGGTATATATCATCTGACTGCCCTGCTATAGTCAATTATATCAGAAAGTACCACCCTGACCTGGTGCCAAACCTTGCAAGCGTGGTTTCGCCAATGGTTGCGATGAGCCGGGTTGTCAGGAAAAAACTTGGCAATGACGTCAGCATAGTGTTTACCGGCCCGTGTGTGGCGAAAAAAGATGAATCACAGGATGTTGATACAGTGCTTACATTTGCCGAACTGAGGGAAATGTTCAAAGAGAAGAATATAGAGGCGTCTGTTACAGAACCCTCATGTTTTGATCCTCCCGAAGCAGGTAAGGGCGCTGTCTTCCCTATCAGCAGGGGACTGCTTCAGACGGTTGATATCAAAGACAGCGCTTTCGACGGAAATATAATAGTCGCTGAGGGAAGAGCAGACTTCCAGGAGGCAATTAAGGAGTTTGAAGCCGGACTTATCAGCAATCATCATCTTGAGCTGCTCTGCTGTGAAGGATGCATAATGGGACCGGGCATGTCTGAAGGTGGTAAGCACTATGCAAGAAGGTCCCTGGTGAGCAGTTACGTGCGTGACAAGATAAAGCGTTCCGATCCGGAGGAATGGAAGAAAAATATGGCCGATTACGGCTCAGTAGATCTTACTTCCGGGTTTAACCCAGATGATCAGCGACTGCCAACTCCTTCGGTAAAGGAGATCAGGAGTGAGCTGGAGAAGATGGGTAAGTTTGATGCACGTGATTTCCTAAATTGCGGTGCATGCGGCTATGAAACCTGCGAGGATCATGCAATCGCCATTATCGAGGGACTGGCTGAGATTGAGATGTGCCTGCCTATGACAATAGATAAGCTTCATAATTCGATAAATGATCTTGCAGTGACCAACGAAAAGCTGGTGTCGGTGCAGCAGGCTCTCAAACAGTCTGAGAAAATGGCAAGCATGGGCCAGCTTTCGGCAGGTATTGCACATGAGCTGAATAACCCGCTGGGGGTGGTAATAATGTACAGCAATATTCTCCTTGAGGAGGTGCCGAAGAATTCGCCCGAATACTCAGACCTCAGGCTTATAGTCGAGCAGGCAAACAGGTGCAAGAAGATAGTGGGGGGACTGCTTAACTTTGCACGCAAGAACCAGGTAAGGCCAACTGAGGTAAAACCTGAGAGTATAGTAAGGCAGTCTCTCGATGCCCTTATAATTCCCGATAACATCAGGGTTGAGCTGAATGTTGATCCTTCTGGCCATCACAGCGCTCAACTGGATGCAGAACAGATGATCCAGGCATTGACTAACCTGCTGAAGAATTCGGTTGAGGCAATGCCGGAAGGAGGAGTGCTGCGGATTGATATTGTCAGTGAGAATGATAAAGTGGAGTTTCACATCAGCGACACCGGTACAGGCATCCGTGAAGAGGACATGGAAAAGATATTCGAGCCCTTCTATACAACAAAGGGGATAGGGAAGGGGACGGGACTCGGACTTGCAACGACTTACGGGATAGTAAAAATGCACATGGGCCAGATCAATGTTATATCCAATGCCGACCCTGCAAATGGCGATACCGGAACCAAATTCACTGTAACATTGCCGGCAAACAATATTTGATATTTTAATAAATGGTATTATGGACAAGAATAAAAAGACGATCCTGCTGGTTGACGATGATGAGGATTATCTCTTTCAGACCAGGCTCAATATCGAACAGTTCGGGTTCAGGGTCGTGACGGCCGAAAGTCAGGCCGAGGCCGAGAAACTTCTGGAAACACTCAAGCCTGACCTGGCTGTGCTTGACCTGATGATGGAGAAGGATGACAGCGGGTTCATCCTGGCATACAAGCTGAAGAGAAGATATCCGGATGTTCCTGTCATTATAGCAACGGCAGTTTCGGCCGAAACAGGAATGTCGTTCGGGGTGAGTTCGGAAGATGAAAGAAAATGGATCAGGGCAGACCTCTATATTGAGAAGGGGGTCAGGGCTGATCAGCTTCACAGGGAAATACTCAAACTGCTAAAGATGTAGAATGGAAAAACTGCAGGTTCTTGTTGTGGATGATGAACCGGGTATCTGCTCGGGCATAACCAGGATATTGTCAAGGTATTCTGTAGGCTTTCCTTTTATGGATGAGGATATTGCTTTTGAGGTATTGGAGACTCATACCGGGGAGGAGGCTATCGGTATAATTGAAAAGAAGGTACCCGATATAATACTGCTTGACAATAAACTCCCTGGAATACAGGGTATTGAGGTGCTGGAGCACATAAACAAGAAAAACCTCGATACGATTGTGCTGATGATCACCTCTTATGCATCGCTTGAGCTGGCGGTGAAGGCTACCAACCAGGGCGCACATGATTTTATACCGAAGCCCTTTACCCCACAGGAGCTTAAGTCTGCAATTGAGAGTGTTACAAAGCATATTTTTCTTAAACGGATGACCCGGAAACTCAATAAGGAGGGCAGGCAGATCAGGTTCCAGTTCCTGTCGGTGCTGTCGCATGAGCTGAAGGCACCTCTTAATGCCATTGAGGGATACCTGCGAATTATGGAGGACAGGCAGGCCGGGAATGACCTCGATGCCTACAACAAGATCATAGAACGCTCTCTGGTCCGCGTCAAGGGCATGAGGAGCCTTATAATGGATCTTCTTGATCTTACCCGGATAGAATCGGGCAAGAAGAAGAGGGAGGTGGTTCCCGTCAACATGACAGAGGTGGCCAGGTTATCGATCGATACCATGGGTCCCATATCCATACAAAAAGATGTAAAAATAGACCTAGATGCTCCCGGTGAGGTGTTCATGGAAGCTGACAGGGAGGAGATGGAAATTATATTCAATAATCTATTATCCAATGCTATCAAGTATAACATAGAGGGCGGAACTGTTGACTGCAAGATCGAGCAGCAGGACCAAAGCATATTGATAACAGTTTCTGATACCGGCATTGGTATAACCGAGGAGGAAATACCCAGGCTTTTCCAGGAATTTGTAAGAATCAGGAATGAAAAGACAAGGCAAATTGCAGGAAGCGGACTTGGCTTGTCAATAGTAAAAAAACTGATCAGGCTCTATAAGGGTGAAATAAAAGTCAGTAGCAAGCCGGGCGAAGGGAGTACTTTTACGGTAATATTTCCGCTTAAAACCCCTGCCAACAATAATATTCAGGAAAAAGATGAAACTACCGGGTAAAACGATCGAAAGACTAAGCCAGTACAGGAGAATTCTCCTTAACTGCCTCGCAACAGGCAAGACCCATATTTATTCCCACGAACTTGCCGACATGCTTAACCTGACGGCTGTACAGGTCAGAAGGGACATCATGCTGATGGGATATTCAACCAGCCAGAAAAAGGGTTATGATATAAATGAGCTGATAAAGGTGATCGGGTCCATCCTGGATACCCGCAAGGGGCAGAATGTTGCCGTTGTCGGTGTCGGAAACCTTGGCAGGGCAATTACAGGGTATTTCATGGGCAAGCGTTCAAAACTGAATATTGTTGCAACATTTGACAATGATCCGGCCAAGGTGAACAGGGTTATTTCAGGTGTGAACTGTTATCCTGTAAAGGAGCTTGCTGACAGGATCAGGGAGCTCAACATTACCATAGCGGTCCTTACAGTACCCCCTGATCATGCCGCTTCTGTGGCGGAAGAGCTTGTTATTGCCGGGATCAGGGGGATACTGAATTTCACCTCGGTTCCGGTGAATATCTCTCCGCATGTATACCTGGAGGATTACGATATGATAACCTCGCTTGAAAAAGTCGCATATTTTACTAAAAAGAACAGCCTGGTTTCGTAAATTCGCGTTTTGAAAAAATGGGAAGATGGAGGTACATTACGGACTGGACAAGGAGTTCAACATAAAAAACCCGGTTATCACCACCGGTTCATTTGACGGGGTGCATGTGGGACATAAAACGATCCTTAACCGGCTTCGCAAGCTGGCAAAGGAGGTTGACGGCGAATCGGTTCTTATAACTTTTCATCCTCATCCGCGCAAGATTCTATATCCTGATACTGCCGGCAGGGAACTCCGGCTTATAAACTCACAAAGCGAAAAGATCAAGCTGCTCAGGACGACCAAACTTGATCACCTGATAATAGTTGAGTTTACCCTCGAGTTCTCGAGGATGACTTCGGCCGATTTTATAAGGAAGGTTATTGCCGGAAAACTCCATGCCAGAAAGGTTGTTGTGGGCTTTAATCACCATTTCGGACACAACCGGGAAGGTGATTACGAGCACCTCTATGAACTGGGCAAATATTTCAAGTTTGATGTTGAGGAGATTCCCCAGCAGGATATAGATAATGAAACGGTAAGCTCTACCAAGATCAGAAAGGCTTTGCGTGAGGGAAATATTCAGCGGGCAAATGCTTACCTGGATCATCACTATATTATCAGGGGTGTGCTTGAAAAGGGTGACCCCCGTATGAAAGCCCTCGGTTTTCCCACACTGAGGTTGCCTGTAGAGGAAGAATCGAAACTGATTCCGCCTGACGGACTTTATGCTGTTCACCTCATCTCAGGTAACCTTTATTACCGGGGTATTATTAAGATCAGAAGGCCCGGAGGCGATACAGCAGTGCAGGCGACCAACATAAGCATTCAACTGCACCTGTTTGAATACGATAACGATATTGCAGGGAAGACAGCAACAATCTTTTTTCACAAGCAGATGCGCAATGAAGCGATATTTACCAACGGGTACAATCTGCAGGACGAATTGCAGGAGGCAAGGGAGGAGACTGAAGAGCTTATTTACTAACGTGTAAAGCCGGTTTCCCCTTTCGGGGAATCGCATGTCTTGACACCGTTAAAACCGCTGTATTCCGGCAGAACCCGCAGTATTCCAGCCGACACCGGCAGGACAGAAACCGGACCAGGCAAATGTAAAGAACAGTTAAATGACCAGTGTTAAACCGGAAATTGAGGATAGCTGGAAAGAGCTGCTGACAGATCAGTTTGCAGCGCCCTATTTTACCGAACTGAAGGGCTTTCTGGTAGATGAAAAATCCCGGTTTAGTGTTTATCCCCCGGGAAGTCTCATTTTTAGCGCCTTTAACCTGACCCCGGCTGACAAGGTTAAGGTTGTTATACTCGGCCAGGATCCGTATCATGGTGCGGGTCAGGCACATGGCCTCTGTTTCTCGGTCCCCGACGGTATAAAGCCGCCTCCTTCGCTGGCCAATATCTACAAGGAGCTGAACTCTGACCTAGGCATACCGGTTCCCTCACACGGAAATCTTGAAAAATGGGCGCGGCAGGGAGTGCTTCTTCTCAATGCCACCCTTACCGTACGGGCCGGGCAGGCCGGTTCACACCAGAACCGGGGGTGGGAGACCTTTACCGATGCAGTTATAACTTCGCTTTCGCGGAACAGTACCGGAATTGTATTCATGCTTTGGGGGCGCTATGCCCAGGCAAAAGAGGGCCTTATCGACACATCCCGGCACCGTGTTCTGAAGGCTGCACATCCCTCCCCGTTTTCTGCGGCCAGCGGCTTTTTTGGCTGCCGTCACTTCTCCCGTGCCAACAGGCTCCTCGAAGAATCAGGCAGGGAGCCGGTGGACTGGTCGCTTTGATCCACCCCTGCTTACCTGATGCCAGGACAGTCCGGGTCAAAAGATCAGGAGCAGCCTGAGCCTTAACACCCCGTGGTAACCTGAGCGAAAAGACCACGGGTAACCCGAGCCAAAACCGGATATCAAAAAACCGGTAAAAGGCTTCGTATTTATGCCATTTTGGGCTAACTTAGCGGAAAGTATTTGAGCAATCCATTACCTGTTTTTTCTTTCTGAAAATAATGAAGTTTTATCCTGAAAAATGCAGCATAAAGGACCGGCGGATGGAACCTTTCATCGACCCCGATGAGATTTGGAACCTGATAAACAATACCCGGTCATCCCCCGAAAGGGTTAGAGAAGTAATTGCTAAATCTCTCGGTAAACAGCGGCTCACCCTTGAAGAGACCGCGGTGCTTATAAACGCTGATTCTCCCGAACTGATAGAAGAGATAAAGGAGGGCGCCAGGGAGCTCAAAAAGAGGGTGTACGGCAACCGTATCGTGTTGTTTGCACCGCTGTACGTGGGTAACAAGTGTACCAACAACTGCACCTATTGTGGATTCAGGACCTCCAACAAATTTGCCGTCAGGCAGACACTATCCGACAGCCAGCTGGTAAAAGAGGTCGAGGCACTCGAGGACAACGGGCAGAAGCGGCTTATCCTGGTTTACGGCGAGCATCCTGCTTATAATGCCGAATATATTGCCCATACTGTACGAACGGTTTATTCGGTTAAAAAGGGCAACGGCGAGATCAGGAGGGTGAATATAAATGCCGCACCCCTCGATATTGACGGGTTCCGTATTGTGAAGGATGCAGGCATTGGCACCTACCAGATCTTCCAGGAGACATATCATAAGGAAACTTATCAGAAATACCATCTTGGTGGGAAAAAGATGGACTACGATTACCGTCTCACTGCACTCGACAGGGCGCAGGAGGCAGGCATAGACGATGTTGGCATTGGCGCACTGTTCGGGTTGTACGACTGGAGGTTTGAGGTACTGGGACTGGTACGGCATACAAACCACTTTGAGGCATGTTACAGGGTAGGGCCGCATACTATTTCTTTCCCCAGGATTCAGGATGCCTCATCGGTAAATGTTGATCCAAAATACATGGTAAGCCATGAGGAGTTCATCAGGCTCGTCGCCATACTCAGGCTTGCGGTGCCGTATACCGGGATGATACTGACTGCAAGGGAAAACGCGATGGTCAGGAGGGAGGTTATGAAGTTCGGCGTTTCACAGATCGATGGCGGCACCAAACTCGAAATGGGAAGTTATTCGGAAAGCATTAATGAGGAGCAGGACCTGAACAAGGAGCAGTTCAAGATTAATGATTCCAGGTCGCTAAACGAGATAATAGATGAACTTCTGGAAGATGGTTATCTCCCCTCATTTTGCACGGCATGCTACAGGAAGGGGAGGACAGGTGAGCATTTTATGGAGTTTTCGGTGCCCGGCTTCATCAAAAGGTTCTGTTCGCCCAACGCCATACTCACTTTGGCTGAATACCTTGAGGATTATGCTCCGCCCGCTACCGCCGAAAAGGGGTGGAAGGTGATCGAGGATAACATCAGGCAGCTGGACGGCGAAAAGCTCACCGGCCAGATAAGGGAAAGGCTTGCGTTGATAAGGGAGGGTAAGCGCGACCTCTATTTTTGATGCAATGGCTCCGGTCCGCTCCGGTTGTGATAAGGGGCAGGTGTACCGGGAAACGGTGTAATACTGTTGTGGAACCGTAACTTGCAGATAAATAATTTACTAACTGTTTATAACACAACGATGAGCGAACTTCGTGTTTTGGGACTTCAGGTGTTTGACCGGATCAAGGAAGCGGGTCGCACACAGTCGGTTCTGTCAAAGTATGCCCACTGCATCCGTACCAGGCTTGGTTTTCATGAGCTTACCAGCGAGGTTTGCAGCCGTGACGGGTTCATCATCCTCGAGCTTGCAGGAGACAGCGGCGAATGGGATAAGTTACAGAAGGAGCTGGGAGAGATCGGCGGGCTTAACCTGCAGGTCATGTCATTTGAACTGGAAGGCGGCTGATCTGCCTGAGTGGTTGTCCATGGAGGAGAAATAGCAATATTGGTGACTTAAAAGTATAAATTGAATATTAAGAAAGACATTTGGTTATGGAAAAGGAAATCCGCATTCTTGGTGTACTGATCACCAACCGTGAAAAGGAGGCCGGCAATGTTCAGCGGTTGCTGACCAAGTTCGGCTGCTCCATCAAGACCCGCCTGGGACTTCATGAGATTGCCACGGACCTGTGTTCGCCTTGCGGACTCATACTCCTCGAACTTCTGGGCGATACCGCCGAAATGGACAAGCTGGAGAAAGAGCTTGGCCAGTTAAGTGGTGTACAGCTCAAAAAGATGGTGTTCCGGCACTGATTCTGTTTTACCCTACCTTTTTATAATCCTTCCGGCAGATGGAACCGCAACATGGGTAAAGGAATTAGTTTATCCTATCTCCCCATAATCTGCCCGAAAAACAGTGAATTTGCAAACAGCTTGTGTTTGTTTGAAATCAATAACCCTACCTACCCATAATCTGTCCGAAAAAGAGGGAGTTGGCAAACAGCTTGTTTGTGCCGAACCAGAACGCCCTGAAGTTGGGGTTGTGCATGAATGAGACGATGTTTCCCCTGCCCCTGGAGTTGATCAGTATACCTGCCGTGTTATCCAAATGGTTGCTGTAGGGTTCCCATACGTAGCCGCTTATAAGCGAGTTGCCGGTGTATAGCAGCGGGTTTGCAAATGGGCTGTCCTTATCCGGCTTTGCAGCGAGTGTTCCGGTAACATAGTAGGGCAGGTACCCGTTACGGTAGCCATATCCTACGGGGTGTGTTATATCCAGGCTGGTTTCGAAGATGGTGCCCGATATCCTTCTGGCCCCCCTGTATTCAGACCTTGTGCTGTAGGGCAGGAATTCAGGTTCTTCTGGCTGTTCCGGGGAAATGAACTCAATCGATGCAAATTCGTTCCTTTCCAGCCACCTGTTGGCCGTGCCGAAGGCTACTATGTTGCCTCCGGCCCTTAGCCAGCGGTTGAGTGATGCCTTACCGGAATCGTTTATTGCATTATAGCTGCCCGATACCATCACTATCGTGTTGTACCTGCTAAGATCCATTGAGTTGAGCCTCTCTATCTCAACCTTCGTTACAGGCATATTGTACCGCTGGTCGAGCAAATGCCACACCTCGCCGGCCTCACGGCTGTTGGTTCCCGATCCGATAAGCATCAGTATTTCAGGTTTTCGGAGGTTGGCAAAACTTCCGCTTCCAAGATGGATACCCTCTTGCGAAAAACTTGTTTCAACAGAATATATCTCTATACCTGCAAGCCGGGCTGCTTCACCGACCAGCCGGTAAACCTCTTCAGGAGTACAATCCTGTGCCATAACCTGCACCATGATGCTTCCGTAACCGAAACCGACCTCTCCTGCAGCAGATGTCTCAATCGAAAAGGGCGCTGTGGCAACTTTGGTGCGCAACCCGTTGTTCTGCAGATAATAGAGTGCTTTGGGAGCGTAGTAGTCGTCCCATCCAAACAGGTAGGCATTGTTTGTCATTCCTCCAATCAGACCTCCTTCGGGCCTGGCGGGGTTTTCAACTCTTGAGCCCTGCAGGCGGCCAAGATCGCGGGCTGAAGTTACCCTGCCGTAATCCATGTTGAATGCCAGCGGCTTGGTCCACGTCGACACATCATAGAAAAGGCTGTCTTCGAACTCCAGCACCTTCTCGAACACAGACATGATAAGCCTGTACTGGGGTTGCCTTACCGGTACGACCCAGGCCGAACCGGGTGAATATGTTTTGCCTTCAATACCGGCCGGCTCGTTTATTTCATACACTTCAATTTCATGGGTGGATAAAATGTCAAGCAGGTGATAGTTTTTGCCATGATCATAGCGGTCGCCAAAGATCCATGCATGGAAAGGTTCTGCAGCGGCTTCCTCCACAGCCGAGGTATAGAACCAACGCAGGTGATCAAGCAGTGTCTCCCTCATATTCAGTCCCGCTTCAATTGATGACAACGATACTACCACCTGGTTTTTGATTGTCTCGGCAAAGTCCATTATGCCATGGATGGTCTCCCTGCGGTGTCCGCGTGATGATGCCTGCTCGAAAAGTATGCCTATGCTGCCATGGACGTCAGGGTAGGTGGATCCCTTACCATAGTAGAAGTCATCGAAGCCCTGCTGTGTGTAGTAGACCTGCCCTATCTCGTCAAATGCCCTGGCGTGGTACATTGCAACCTCAAGGGTAAGATCATCCGTTCGTTGCGGGGTGCGGGGATTTACCCTTTCGGGGACGCCGGGTTGAAAGAAAAATGTTGAGTTGGAGCCGAACTCATGGTGGTCGGTATTGATATTGGGCATCCAGTTATGGTATGCCTTTATTCTTCCGTAGCTTTCGGGATGCTGCACCGGGAGCCAGTCCCTGTTCAGGTCGAACCAGTAGTGGTTGGTGCGTGACCCGGGCCATACATCATTGAATTCGATGTTGTTGGGATCGGGGTTGAGTGTGTGGCTCCTGTAGCGGTTAACCCAGCTCGCGAACCGGTCCTGTCCATCCGGGTTAAGCGACGGGTCGATAATTATGACGAGATTATCAAGAATTTCCCTCACTTTTTCTCCCTGTCCTGCAGCAAGATAATATGCAACCAGCGGCGCTGCGTTGTGTGCGCTCGGCTCATTTCCGTGAACACCGTAGCCAAGCCTTATTACCGCCGGCATTCCGCTTATCTCAATTCCGGCCGAAATATCCGGATCTGTCAGCGCCAGGTGGTTTTTTCGTATCTCTTCGAGGTTACGCTGGTTTTCCTCAGAGGTGATTACAAGGTGATATAGCGGACGTTGCTGGTACGACCTGGCATACTCATATATCATGGCCCTGCCGGACTTTTCAGCTATGATGTTCATATACTGTGCCAGCAAAGCATGGTTAATGTGCCATTCACCAACCTGGTATCCGAGGAACTCTTCAGGGGAGGGAATGCCCGGGTCATAGTCTGTCTCGGGAAGATAGTAGCCCAGGTCAAACTGTGCATCAACTCTTGAAATGGTAATCAGAAAAAGAAGGAGAAGAAGAGATATTCTGGTCATGGCATGCAAATGTTATGGTTAAAATTTGAACATGCCAATGTAGTAAAAATTTTTTTATCCGGTCTGCCCGCCCCGCCTGCGGGCATAGTGTTTTGAGTCGCCCCACTCGCCGTAACCGATCTCGTCGCCCGCCATATGTATCCTTGCTTCAAGGCATTTGGTGCAATCTTCAGCCTCCTCGTCGGTACATGGCTTGTTTTCGTAAAGTTTATAGCTATCCCTGTATTTGCCGGGTGTTATATTGGGCATTATCACATTGGCGCCAACCATCAGGGCCTTCTCCCTCCCCATCGGATCTATAGCCTGCATTGCGGTAGCTGCGGCTATGTTGATATCTTTCATCATGATCCGCAGCAGCGCAATAACCTTCATTGCCAGGTGGAAACGCTCTTCGGGAGGCAGAAGGCTCTTCCGGTAACTGAAGAGAGGGGTGTCCCGGTGCTCTATGTATGGTCCGAGCCCAACCATATCTATATCAAAGTCCTTCATGAAGATGATGTCGGCTGCTATATCTTCGATGGTCTGAAAAGGCAGTCCGACCATGATCCCCGTTCCGGTCTGGTACCCTATCTCCTTGAGCGATCTCAGGCATTCAATGCGCCTGTCATAATCGTGCCTGCCGTCATCAGGATGGATTTTCCTGTAAAGCTCTTTATTGGATGTTTCTATCCTGAGCAGGTAACGGTGTGCACCGGCACTGAACCAGCGCCGGTACACATCTTCCGTTTGCTCTCCGAGTGAAATGGTTATTCCGAGTTCGTTATTGCTTATTCTCTTTATTTCCCTGAGCAGCTTTTCAATCCGGTCGGTGAAGCCGGGACTTTCAATTTCGCCCGATTGCAGCACCACCGATGCATACCTGTTATCGTATGCAAACTTCACTGCATCGAGGATATCAGCGTCACCCAGGTTGTACCTTTTCAGGTTCCTGTTATCCCTGCGAATTCCGCAGTAGTGGCAGTTCTTGCCGCATATATTGGAAAACTCAACGAGTCCCCTGTAATATACCTTTTTCCCTACATGTTCTGCTTTCACCTCAGCCGCCCTGGCATAAAGGAGCCTGCGCTCTTCACCTTCTGTTTTGAGAAGAGCTGCAAGCTCCTGGAGGTTGTAATTATCCTTTTCCAGTAATTTTTCAATTCCGGTCATCTCTCTCTTTTCCTGTTTACGGGAACAGTACCAATAACCCTTCAGCGGCGATTTTGTTCACCGGTTTATCGTTCCATTAAACCCTTTTGGATGAGGAAAGGTTCAATCGATGGTTCATGACCCCTGAATTTGACATAGGCTTCCATACCTTCCCAGAGGTTGTTCTCGGCGAGAATGTATTTCCTGAACCTTTCGGCCAGCTCCTGGTTAAACAGGTCGCCCGATTCCTTGAAGGCCATGAACGCATCGGCATCGAGAACACCGGCCCACCGGTACACGTAGTATCCTGCTGCGTATCCGGTTCCGAAGATATGCCCGAAATAGGTTGTCCTCCACCTGGGTATGATCTCATCAGGCAATCCAATTTTGTTCATCGATTCCTTCTCAAATCCGATTACATCTATCTCATCGCCATGGTCGGTGGTGTGCCAGTCCATGTCCAGAAATGCCGAAGCCAGGTATTCAACATTCATAAAACCCTGGTTGAAATGCTCTGCCCTGCGAAGGCGGCTTATAAGCTCATCGGGAATAGGTTCGCCTGTTTCGTAATGTATTGCGTATGTCTTCAGCAGTTCCGGCTCCCCGGCCCAGTTTTCTAGTATCTGCGACGGAAGCTCCACGAAGTCCCTCGGCACACTCCGGGCAGTTCTCCTGTACCTGCCTTCGGCGAAGAAGTTATGGAGTGCATGCCCGAATTCATGAAAATAGGTGGTGGTCTCATCCCAGCTCAACATGGCCGGGCTTCCACCGGAAGGCCGGCTGAAGTTCATCACTATGGTAACTATGGGTGCGATCCTCTCACCGTTCTCCCATGCTCCTGACCGGTATGTACCGCACCAGGCACCCTGCCTTTTACCCGGACGGGGATGGGGATCGATATAAAGAATTCCCAGGTGTGAGCCGTCCCTGTCGAAAACTTCGAAGGCTTCGACCTCTTCGTGATATACAGGCACCTCAGGCCTTGGTTCGAAGGTCAGACCAAAAAGTTTGTTGGCAAGGGCGAAATTGCCTTCCCTCACATTCTCAATTGTGAAGTATGGGTTGACTTCGTCATCATCAAGCTCGTACATCTCCTGGCGCAGTTTTTCGGCGTAGTACCACCAGTCCCATGCCTCAATACTGTAACCGGCGCCTTCCCTGTCGGCTATAGCCTGCATCTGTGCCCGCTCCCTGTCGGCCCTTGCCACAGCCGGCTCCCAGACCTGGTGCAGGAAATCGTAAACATTATCAGGGTTCTCCGCCATCTGGATATCAAGGAAGTATTCGGCATAATTGTCGAAACCGAGCAGGCGGGCCATCTGCAGCCTGAGCTGCATCAGCTCTGCAAACAGCTCCTTGTTGTCGTTTTCGTTGTCATTGTTGCCACGCTCTCCATAAGCTGTCAGAACCTTTTCACGAAGATCCCTTCTCTCAGAATACTGCAGGAAGGGAAGCCTGCTGGGATTGTGCAGGGTAATTACCCATTTGCCTTCATGCCCGGCACGTTCGGCTGCCTCTGCAGCGGCTGAAATAACTCCCGGTGGGAGCCCTGCCAGATCATTTTCATCTTCCAGTACAAGCTCGAATGCATTGGTCTCTGCAAGCATGTTTTCACTGAGCTCCAGTGATACCATCGACATCCTTTCCCTCAGGCGGGCCAGCTCTTCGCGTTTATCTTCAGGCAGTGCCGCCCCGTTACGCTCGAAATCACGGTAATACATTTCGACCACCCTGAGCTGCTCAGCGTCGAGGTTCTTGTCAAACCTGTTTTCATAGACGGTTTGTATCCTGGCAAAGAGATCCTGGTTCATGCTTATCTCGTTGCTATGGGCCGAGAGTAGCGGAGTGGTCTCCCTTGCTATCTCCTGGAGACGGGGATTTGTCTCTGCACCGCGCAACCCGCCAAAAACAGGGTTGACTCTTCTGAGCAACCCACCGGCATTGTCATAAGCGACAATGGTGTTTTCAAAGGTAGGAGGCTCGGGGTTGCTTATTAATTCTTCAATCTCAAGCTTGTGCTGCCTGATGCCCTCCTTTATGGCCGGCAGGTAATGCTCATCGTCTATCCTGTCGAATGGCGGCGCCCCAAAAGGGGTGTCAAATTCAGATAGCAGAGGATTAACGTCTGGTGCCGGAGCCTGGCAACCAGTTACAAAAATAATGGTCAGTAAGACCGGTAAAAGCCATAGTTTCTTCATCTTAAATTGTTTTTGTGAAATATTGGTAGTTTTCCGGTTAATATTATTGTATCTGATCATGCAACTATAATTGACAAATTTAGCATTAAAAAAACATTTTGTCCCCCTTCAGACGGTCAAAACATTTAGTTATCAAATCATTCGTGATCATACAGCACCGTTTTCCAGTTGTTTATACGACCGTGGTTTCTGATTAACATTGCCAACTGCCCTTTTAGATCAATGATCCTGTTTCTTGTAGCTGTTGAACCGGATCACATCTTCAGGCTTTTTCCTGATCTTTTTCCGCTTTTTTCCTGCGGGGTATCCCAGGGTAATTATGAGCATAGGCCTTTTGTTTCCGGGAATTCCGAGCAGATCGCTGACCTTTTTCTCATTGAACCATCCCAGCATGCATGATCCAAGTCCCTCGGCGGCGGCCTGGAGACAAATATGGGAAGCAGCAATACCGAGATCCATAATTGTAAATTTCTTATCTTTTACCACCTCTCCAAACCTGCAGGTGATATTCGGTTTTTCAAGAACTATAGCAATCAGCACCGGAGCCTGTGATGTGAAATGGTTCAGCGGCAATACCCCTCCGCTGGTCTCTTTGGCAACTTTATTTTTTAGTTCAGGATCATCAACAACTATAAAGGTCCACGGTTGTGCGTTACAGGCAGATGGAGCAAGGCGCCCGGCTTCCAGGCAGCGCATCAGCTTCTCCTTTTCAACCGGCTTGTCTGAATATTTCCTGTCGCTTTGCCTCTCTTTTACCAGGCTTAGAAAATTAAAAGTTTTCATAATTAATGGCTTCGTAAACAAAGCCATATTTTCAGTTTTTGGTGAACAATTCAATCTCGTGTGATTCGAAAACGGTTTTACTGGTTGTAATATTGGCAAATTTCACCATTGCGCGGGCAACCCTTTCGGCATCAATAGGACGGTATTTTTTTAACTTCCCCCTGAAAACGAATTTAAGAGGCGCCATTACAAGCTTTCCCATCTCTTCGAAAAACCGGAACTCATTGCGTTTGCCCAACAACATTGAAGGCCTCAGGATCACGATCTTGTTGAATTTATGATGACGGACTGCATTTTCTGCTTCTCCCTTGGTGCGCAGATAAAAATTTGAACTTTCCGGGTTGGCTCCTATTGATGATATCATCAGAAAATTTGGGATTCCGTTCTTGCTTGCTGTTTTGGCTATAAGCGCAGGCCATTCAAGGTCCACTTTCCTGAAGTTTTCTTTTGTCCCTGCCTTTTTTATTGTGGTTCCAAGACAGCAGAACAGGTCGTGCCCGCTGATATCGTCAGAATAATTTTCAAGGTTATCCAGGTCTGTGTTTATAATCTGCAGTTTGTCGCTTTTTGCATCAGGGACCGATCTTGTGAACACCTTTACTTTTTCATACCTTTCATCCTGTATAAGTTTAGTGAGAAGGAGTGACCCTGTCAGTCCGGTAGCGCCAAACAGGATGGCGGTTTTTTTCTGCATAATACAATAGTTTAACAGTTCCCAAATGAACCAGCTTTTACAGTATAAATATAAGTAAAACCTCAGAAGCCGCGGATATTATATAACATATTGCATGCAATAACCGTATGAATTTTATGTTTGCAGCTCAATTTTTTTTAATGTCAGTATATAAAACTAGATTTTTCCTAAATTTGATTGACAGTAGAAAGACAAATTTACCTTAGAATAATCATTTTATGAGATCAGGAATAATCATACCGATTGTAGTTGCAGTGTTCATATTGCTTTTATGGTTTGCCAGGATACCCCTGGCTGACCATTATTACAAAAAGGGTCTGGAGTACCAGGACCAGGAGATGTATGAAGAGGCAGGGACCTATTTTGCCAGGGCAGTAAGGGTGAGGGGTGCCCTGACTGATGCCCGTTTCGGGCACGCCCTGAGCGAGGCAGCGCTGGGCAACCACCCTGGGGCAGTTGATCTTTTCACCATTATTACTGAAAGAGACAGCATGTATGCACCTGCCTGGTTCTACCGGGGCGTCTCTCAACTGGCCACAGGCGATTATGCCCTCGCGGCTGAGGATTTTACCCGTTCACTGAACCTTGATTATGAACCAGCAATTTCATATACCAACAGGGGTAAGGCATTCAGGGAACTGGGAGAGACCGGCAGGGCAATGAATGATTTTTCTGAAGCGATCGGAGCCGATCCCACTTACGGTCCGGCATGGTTTGAGCGCGGGGCATTGAAAGCCACACTGGAGGATTTTGAAGGTGCCGTGGATGATTATAATATGGCAATAAGGTATGAACCCGATAACCCTGAAGCATACAGGCTGAGGGGAGCCTCAATGGCCAGCCTTGAAAACTTCATTGCCGCCATTGAAGATTACGACCGGCTAATTGGCATGGATGCCGGATATGAAGGCCTGTATAAACAACGGGGGATATTCAGGCGCCGGATCAATGATTTTCCAGGGGCGGTCCAGGACCTTGACCGGGCGCTGGAATATGATCCTGACGATGCTGAGATATACTTTCACCGTGGCAGCTCCCTGGCAAACATGGGCGATCTTGACCGGGCCATGGAGGACTTTTCCGTCTCCCTGGACCTGGATGCAGGGAACGCAAGGGCCTGGCTGAACAGGGGACTTGTATTGCTGAGGAGGGGAGAGGCAGCCAGTGCCATGCGCGACCTGAACGAGTCAATAGCTTTGGACGACAACAATCCCCAGAGTTTCTACCTCCGTGGCACCGCCAGGGCCATGACAGGCGATTACCCGGGGTCGGTTACCGATTTTTCGCGTACTATAGCCCTGGAGGCCGATCATGCCATGGCCTGGTTTAACCGGGGCATTTCAAGGGGAATCATGGGCCTGCACGAGGAGGCGCTGTCAGATTACAACAGGTCACTGGAGCTGGATCCTGACAACCCGGGCGCCTACCATCAGCGTGCGGTGTCGAAAATAAACCTTAACGACATGCAGGGCGGCTGCGAGGATCTGCGCACAGCGGTGGAGATGGGGGTTGCCGAAGCAGAACCCATGTTAAGGATGTACTGCCGCGAGGGCGATAATATCATTGTAAGATAAACCCAACTCTATTCTCAGTTCAGTAATGAACGGCACTACATAACCCCTGAATAATCAGGTTTCCGGCGGTAACTCTCCCTCTCCCGGAGAATTGAAGGGTCCGGGATCACCCTGCCATTGCAGGTACGGATAGGTCTCACCTTCCTGGATGAACCAGATAAAGTTGAAGTCCCAGTCAATAAAAGTCCCCTGCATCAGCATCTCTTCGGTGGTTTTACCTTCAGCGCCTGCCAAGCCAAGGGTATTCCCCGAAGCTTCGGTATCCCAGTAACTGTTCACGATCACGCCCCCGTCATTATGACCCACCAGACCCATGGTAAAGTTTCCGGAGTCATCAACAGTCCCCACTGAGTAACAGTTGATTATTTCTCCTTCATTATAACCTGCCAGTCCCCCTGCTTCCCAGACACAATCATTATTGGTTGCTGAATAGGAGTTCTCAATTTTGGAATTCACCCCATTATGACCCACCAGTCCTCCTGCCCTCTGGTTACCGGTTATCCATCCGAAAGAGAAGGATTCTGTTATTGTTGCACCCTCATCGTTCAGTCCAACCAGTCCCCCATAAGTGTGTTCATAGATAGTTCCATATACGTCAGCGCCTGAGAAGGACCGGGTAATGGAGGCCATGGGACCGGTATTTGCACCTGCCAGTCCCCCAACAATAGAATCACCCGACACGTTCCCTGTAACCTTAATACCGCTTATTTCGGAATTCCTTGCTTCGCCAACCAGTCCCCCGACAAACCCCATCCCTTTAACATAAACATCCATTAGTTGCATATTGCTGACAGAGGCACCCTCAATCACCCCGAACAAGCCTCTGTAGCCTGTTTCTGACACCTCATCCCAGTAGATACTCAAAGAATTTATTGAAAAATCATCACCGTCATATGAACCGGTGAAAGGTGCAATATCGTCACCTATCGGCTCCCAGCCGTCATCTCCCTGCGTGTATGGGGACATGCTGAGATCGATGTCGGCAATCTGCCTGAAATATGCATCGGGCTCTGATCTTACATAGTAAAGATTAACGTCTGTTGCGACCAGGTATGGATCTTCTTCAGTTCCCTTTCCTCCTGCAAAATTACTAACACACCTGACCGAATGTCCTCTGTTCTTGAACCCGGATGCATGTGATACCTCCCCTTCGGTATAGCTGATCATATTGTAGTTGGCGTTATCCAAATCAAATTCTGAACTCCACCAGAAACCGTATAGTCCTATATCAGAGAAAGACCCCTGATTATCACGTTGTCCTCCCGGAAGTGCATTAAACCTGAACTCGTTGGTGCCAAACTGGTCTACATCATATTCCCACCTCGGATGTTCGTAAGTGCTGCATTCACCGTCGAGGGGTGAATCGATCTGGCGGCACGATTTAAGGGCATTTCCCACATTATTGTAATCATATTCCGGATAATTAATTACAATATATTCAATCATCTGCATCCATTCCTGTTCTGACGGCACATGCCATCCATCAGGGCACAGATTGCCGGTTTCAATGGCGTACCAGTTATACAGTGCGCCATATGCTGAAAGCATTTCTTCATCATTGTCTATACCGTCAACAGATTCATGAGGGAAGACTGTATATGCACCCTCAACGGCAGTGGACCAGCCGGCATCATCAAGTCCGGTTGTAATCTGGCTGTTGTCGCTGTAGCTTGTAACCCTCAGGTTCTTTGCCATCCAGACCTGGTCGCCTATTATGACAGTGGGGTAGAGGTTGCCGTCAACATCGCCAACGGTACCGTCATAAGTGGTAAAACTGACCTGGTTACCATATGCTGTCCCTTCACTGTTAGTAGCATAGGCCCTGACATAATAGTGTGTTCCGGGATCAAGGCCGGTGAGGTCAACAGTAAAGACACCAGTCCCGCCCTCGATATCTGATATCATGCCGTCATGCTCAAGGGGATCAGTTGTCGGGTTCTCCGTTATGCTCCATACCACACCCCTTTCGGTTACTTCGGCACCACCATCATCAATTACCTCGCCACCCGATGTCGCTGTTGAATGAGTTATTCCGGTAATCTCAGCAGTTGTGACCTCGGCCATAACAGGCTCATAATCGGCATAGTTGTGATCGGCCGGTTCTCCCTGCCACAGGAGGAACGGGTATGTTTCTCTCTCAATTATATCCCAGATAGTCACAAAATCCCACTCTTGGTCAAAAGTAGCTTTTTGTGTCATTTGTGCGGTTGTTTTGCCCTCACCGCCGTCACTCTCAGTTGTTCCTGAAACATCAATATCCCAGTAGCTATAGTTTATACTTCCACCACTATTATAACCTATCAAACCTCCTACATCAGAGCCAGACGCACCGATAATGCAAGTTGAATAACTGTTTTCAACTAACCAGGCATTGTGTCCTACCAATCCGCCAATATTAGAAAGTCCATTAACTTCTCCGGCAGAGTAGGAGTTAAAAATATCACCTGAGTTATAACCTGCTAAACCTCCGATATTATCACCTTCTATGTCAATAAATACATAAGCAAAAGAAGACTGAATTTCCGCCTGATTATGCCCTGCGAGTCCCCCGATATTATTTCCACCACTTAAAATATCAACAATTGCATAAGAAGAGCTTATGATTGCATCACTTGCATTTGTGCCTACCAGGCCTCCTATGTAGTTGCCGCCACTTAATCTGCCGGTAGCATAAGAATTTAATATTGATGAATTATAACTAAATCCTGCTATTATGCCTGTATTGTTATCGTCATTAATAACTTCTGCATCAACAATGGCCATATTATTGATTACACCATTCTCTATAATACCGAAAAAGCCTATATCTTCTTCATTTCTGTCAATAAACAGGTTGCTGATAGTATATCCATCGCCATCATAAGAGCCTGTAAAAGGACTTTCTGTGGAACCTATCGGCAGCCAGCCTTCTTCTTCACCGTCATTGTATGGAGAGCCACTTAGGTCAATATCAGCTACCTGCCTGAACCAGGCATCCAGGTAATTTCTCACATTATTAAGATGATAATCATTTTGCACCAAATAAGGTTCCGATTCAGTGCCTAGCCCACCTCCAAACTCATCCTCTGTTGTAAATTCAACCTGTCCACCATAGGCCGTTCCTACGGAGTTGATGGCGTAGGCCCTGACAAAATACTGTGTTCCTGGTGCAAGGCCTGTGAGTTCGCTTATAAACTCGGTGGTTTCTTCGATATACTCGTCCTCGGTGTAACCCTCGAAATTATCATCCATGTTTGGCTCCGTTTCGGTGCTCCATACCACTCCGAACTGGAACACTTCGGCTCCGCCGTCATCAATTACCTCGCCGCCGGAGGTGGCAGTTGACGAGGTGATCTCTGATATTTCAGCAGTGGTGACATCAGCAAGGACGGCATCGGTGGTGAACTCAAGCTCAATGCCGTAAGCCGTTCCTACGGAGTTGATGGCGTAGGCCCTGACAAAATACTGTGTTCCTGGTGCAAGGCCTGTGAGTTCGCTTATAAACTCGGTGGTTTCTTCTATATATTCATCTTCGGTGAAGCCCTCGAAATTATCATCCAGATTCGGATCAGCTTCGTTGCTCCATACAACTCCAACAGTAATAATTTCAGAATAACCATCATGCACGACCTCACCACCTGAAATTGCTGTATTTGTGGTAATATCAGTAACTTCATTGGTTGTAACTACCGGTATGTCACCTTTAATGCAGCGTATGGAGTAACCATCTTGTTTAAGTTCTCCATCCCTTTGCAAACCACCCATTGAGTTTACCTTGTGGTGGTACCAGGCAGCCCCTTCAACATAATCCGTAGAACTCCACCATCCGACATAATTACCTAAATGTTCGAATTCACCATCGCTGTATCTGAATCCGGAAGGAAGGGCGGAAAATCCAAAATTGTTGGTTCCAAAATGCATTTCATTGTAGCTCCACCTTGGATGTTCCGATGTAGTGCATTCTCCGCCAAAGGGAGAATTTTCCTGACGACAGGACATAAGAGCATTTCCAACATTTTCAGGGGTTATTTCCTCATAACCGGATACCAGGTAATCAATCAGCCCTGACCATTCATCATCAGCTGGCACCCGCCATCCGTCCGGACAGAGATTGCCGCTTTCAACGGTATACCAGTTATATAGTATTCCATAAGCATCTACCACCTCTTCTTCAGATTCAAGCCCGTCAATTTCCCCGAAAGGATAAATAGCATAAGCCCCTTCCACGGTGTTGCTCCAATCAGTGTTATTCAGTCCGCCAGGTATAGGTTCACCGGTCCTGTACTGTGTAACCCGCAGGTTCTCTGCCATCCACTCCTGGTCGCCTATTATCACTGTGGGGTAAAAGTTGCCGTCGATATCGGCAACACCATCGCCGGAAATTTTGTAGTCAGGCTCATAATCTGCATAGTTGTGATCGGCCGGCTCTCCCTGCCACAGGAGGAACGGGTATGTGCTGCCTTCAATAATGCCCCAGGTTTCAGCAAAGTTCCATCCCACGAAAGTTGATTCCTGAACCATTTGCTGAGTTGTCCTGCCTTCACCGCCGTCGCTCGTTTCCATGCCGGAAGACTGGGTATCCCAATAGCTTCCTGATATAACAGTCGTGTTACTGCCTGCAAATCCCCCGATGCTGATTTCGCCCCAGACCGGGCCCGTTGAATAGGAATTTGTTATCTCACCGTCACTATGTCCGACAAGTCCCCCGACTGCCTCAAATCCCGATACCGAGACCATTGAATAGGAGTTGTGTATTGAAGAACCTAATCCATGCGATCCAACGAGTCCGCCTACATGGACGTTGCCTTCGACAGTGCCGATTGAGTAGGATTCTTCAACCACGGCGCTGAACCCGCTGTTCCCTACAAGTCCCCCGACATACTGACCTGTACCGTTAACATCGCCTGAAAATGATGAAGCTGCTACCAGGCCCTGGTCGCCATGCGAAAGTCCGGCTACCCCTCCAAGTCCGCTATTCCCTGATATGACCCCTGAGACCCTTACATTACTGATCGTTGTGTTCTCGGCAAATCCTACAAGGCCACCCACATGATCGCTGCCATTAACGGAAACATTTTCGACGACAAGATCATGAATTACGGCGTTCTCTGTATAGCCAAACAATCCAACTTCATCTTCATCACTACGGTCGATTATCATATTGAAGATACTGTAACCCTGACCGTCATAATTCCCGGTGAAGGGTTCAGAGTAGGTGCCTAACGGGTTCCAGCCCCCTGTGGACCAGTCGCCATAAGGAAATTCGTCGAGGGAGATGTCACCCTGTTGCCTGAAATGGGCTTCAGGGAAAAGCCTTACATTGTAAAACTGGCCGGCTGTTGCAACTATGTATGGGTCTGCTTCGGTGCCCTCGCCGCCTTCAAAATACTGTATCTCACCCTTGACGCAGCGGACTGACTGTCCGAAATTCTTGCCTATAAAATGATGTTCAAGGTACCCTATATCTGAACGCAGTACATATTTAAAAGCTGCATCATGACCGTATTCATCCCTGGACCACCAATTGACCCGGTATCCGACTGCACCGATATTGTAATAGCCGTCACCATGACGCCAGCCACCCGGCAGACCCGAAAAACCAAAGTTGTCGGTTCCGAAATGGGTGCCAAGTGAGAACCAGCGCGGGTGCTGGTCAGTGTCGCATTCCCCGCCAAGGGGAGAATCTATTTGCCGGCATGATTTGAGGGCATTGCCAAAATTCCCTGAATTGATACCAGAATAGTTATCGAGCAGATGCGCGGTCAGTTCGGTCCAGTCCTCTTCGCCCGGCACACGCCATCCGGCAGGGCAGAGGTTCCTGCTGTCGTTAACAGCATACCAGTTGTAAAGAATTCCATAGGCAGCAACCATCTCCTCTTCTGAGTTGATACCATCTATCTCCTCATGGTTGAAAATGCCATAAGCTCCTTCAGTGGCTGCTTCCCAATCGAGATCATCTAATCCCGTGGGGATTGATGTGCCGTTATTATATCGGGTTACCCTGAGGTTCTCAGCCATCCACTCCTGATCGCCTATTATCACAGAGGGGTAGTGGTTCCCGTCAATATCGTCAACACCGTCACCACTGATCACGTATGAAGGTACCTCGAAATTGGCAAAGAGCTCGAAGTCTGATCCGGGCATGGTAAAGATGAACTCTGCCTGGTCTGACACCTCGTTGCCGCCATCATCGGTCCAGTTCACGAACACCCATGCCTGTCCGCCACTCGCGGTAACCTTTAGGGTCTCTCCCTCGATCAGGTAATAGGTTGCCGGCTGCGGTTTTATACTACCGTCTCCGTTGACAGCGAGTGTAAGGCTGTACTGTGTCTCGACCGTTTCGGCGAAATGTGCCACCACAGTTTCATCCTCTTCGAAGTACAGATAAAGCGGATTTTCGGAATACTCAATTTCTCCGACTATCCAGTGATCAAATACCGAGCCGGGGTTTGAGAAAGCATAGATATCTATTTCAACACCCCTTCCGGGGAAGTATACGCCCTCTTCCGGGTCGGTGTAGCCGTCGCCCTGAACCTGGAGGTCAAGAGTGCCGAAGTGGTAGTATGGCCCGATCCATGCGCCGCCGTCGGAGGTGTTGACACCGTCGGCATTCTGCCTTCCCCCGTATGTGTACATCCCGATCGATCTTTCCTGCAGAACCTGGCCGGGTACCGGGAAGTGCAGGGGAGTCCCCTTTTGCAGCATATCTGTGCGCCTCATATCATGAAAGTGTATCATCCAGCCGTTGTGGAACAGTTCGATGTATCTTTCATAGAATATGGCATCGAGCACTGCCTCCTCATCAGCATCAATATCGGGCAGGTTGCCCCTCGATTTACGAGGGTTCGAAAGGTCGTTCAGGATAGCTGAGGCACCCGGCACATCGCCGGTACGTGCAAGAGCCTCTGCCTTCATCAGTTCGTTGTCATAGACTCTCAGCTCAAACAGCGGCCCCTGTGATTCGCCCATCAGGTAACCCTCGCTGTTTGTTGTAGGAGGATCGTCATACCGGCTGTGCCGGTAATGCGAGAAATGCCAGCCGCCCCTGTCAGGATTGAAATTATTATGGGGCAGGAACTCGAAATCGGTCAGGAACCTCGTGTCTTCAGAGACCGATTCACCCGGCTGGAGTCCGTCATGTATCTGGGGTGGCGGAAGGGGCATCCCAAACCCGTCGGTTGGATACCTTACCGGTGCATCAGGATCGAGCAGGTTTATCACCCGCATATCAACCCTTCCCCAGCCAGGTTGGCGCAGGTACTTGATGTTCAGGTCAAACCATTTTCCACCATCAAAAGGCAGTCCATCACCAAGAGGAGCATAGTCAACCGTCAAACCGCCGGATGTGAAGTCAAGCACATCTGACCAGTCGTACAGACTCGTCCATCCCAGGTCTTCATTCTGAGCTTTTGTCCGCGCCCCCAACGCCAGGAAACGTGCAGCATATGAGCTTGCCAGTTCGCCAATAAACACGTTGTTGGCAACGATACCCGGAAGTGCGTCCTCATCCCATTCGAAAGTGTTTTCTCCCGCAATCTGAATGGCAGTCTCCAGGTCGGCAATTCCGGCCTCAATAACCTCGTTCCATGGCCGTAGCGTAAGGGAATGCGGATCATCATCGTGCATGGCTATGAAAGCCTGGTCGAACACCATCCCGAGCTGTCCCAGTGCCAGTCCCCGTTTCAGATACAACGTAGCCAGCGCCATTTCTCTATCTTCACCGTCTGCACCCACCTCTGCACCATCTTCAATTATCATGTAAAGCAGGTTATTAACCTTACCTATCACATTGTACATGCTGTTCCAGGTGTCCAGGGTCATACCGGCATATTCATACTCCGGATCGTTGTTCCACTCAATTCGTGGTTCATCAGACACATCCCGCCATCCGAAGTTGCCCCAGCTTACCGTTGTCTGGTCAGCCGCTGCCTGTGCAGTCAGGCCTATATTGTATGTTTTGAGGCCCTTCCAGTAAAGGTTGAAGGTATTTTTTACAATATCTGCAATTTCAACATCAGCATAGTTATGTTCCCCGGGTTCAGACTGCCACTGCAGGTAGGGGTAGGTCTGAGCCTCTTCGATACTCCATATCTCGTTGAAGTCCCAGTTAATAAAGGTCCCCTGCATTGTCATCTCTTCTGTGGTCCTTCCAGTACCCCCCTGGCTGAACTCCAGTCCGCTGGACTGCATATCCCAGTGGCTGTAAGAGACACTTTCGTTGTTGAACCCGATAAGTCC
>REEN01000066.1 GCA_007695015.1 Marinilabiliales bacterium | reverse complement strand
TCCTGAGCTTCTGTACAGTAATTCAAAGCTTGCGCTGTAAATATTCCCGCACCCCTCTATTAAATCCATAAATTTATAAAAAAGAATGCAATAGCAGCAGGATTATCTGAACGAATCCTTTTTAGATGTAAAAAAGGCTTGCAGGATATCATTTCCCGGTATTTGCCGATATGTAAACCAGGTGTATCAGATTATTAGAAGGTAAAACTTCGGCATTTAAAATCTCTGATTCTGTTAACAGGTAACTTGCTTCCGGCATTTTTAACTTTTAAAATAAACTCATCGCATTGATTTTCAGTAAACATATTCCGTCTTAGTGCTTCACAAAGAAAATCCATTGTAGTGAGATATTGTATTCCGTGCAATTTACAGTAGAAGGCTATATCTTTAAGGTTACTGCTGGCAAGGATGTCTTTCGAATGTCTTACCACGGCAAGGCATGCAGCTTCCCCGTCTCCTTTGAACATAAACTTTTTGATATGAGCATATTCTTTTCTGACTTCAATATTATCTTCCGGGAAGGGCAGTAATTGTATTAAGCGCAAATTCAGAAGGTTATCTATTTCGCGTTTTCTTTTTGGCAACCGTTTAAGTTCTGCATAAACTTTATCCAGTATCAATATTTTGAAAGGGAAAATGTGCGGTAATTTAATTATTAAACTTCCGGAAATGAAGTGGGAAATTACATCTGCATCTATTATAATAACTTTATTGCTTTTCTCCATCTTCGATCTGTTCCAGTTCCTGAAGATTAATACCCAAATCGGCTAACAGAGAAAAATAATGGCTTTCAGAGATCGTCTCCTTATCATATAATTCCCTTGCAAGGCTTCCATAATCACCGATAACCTGATTGTGATTTCCGGACTCATAGATACTGGTAGTATATCCAAGTTCAACTGCACTCCTTTTTACATTTTGATTATATACATCGTATATTTTACCGGATATTAACCCCAGGTTCTTCAACCGGTACAATAATGCTGATCGTGAACAGGCAAAGTATTGTTCAATTTTCAGTACAGTGCTGAGGTTTAACTTGTCTTTTCCGAGCTCCTTGTCCGGGATGAGTGATTTTATCCCATGTTCCGGGAGCAGCAAATTAGAAGCAAATATATCTGCATTAAACTCATCCCTTTCTTTTTTGTCAAATGTTGCAGTTGTACAAACCATTGATTCGAATCCGTCCTGAATATATAAATGGTAAAGTTCGTGACAGATGGTAAAGTGTTGATGTCCCAAAGATTTGTTGCTGTTTATAAGGATAAATCTTTTTACTGCCTCCTTATGGTTGGTTTTAATTGCCATACCGGAGAACCCGGCACTTAATGGACGAAAAACTGTTAACACGTCCAATTTGAACAACAAACTTCTAAGCCGAATGCTGTCGTGACTTCCTAATCCGTGAATTTCTCTGAATTGATTCGCTTTTTTTTCAAGAATTTGGATGTTCATCTGCCAGGGTCTGTTTCATTTTGAGATAATTAAGTACAATCTTCCTGAAGTCCGCTATCTGTTTTAAGTCTTCAATACCAAGGGTGTCTGCACGAAATGCAAGAGCAACCTTTATACCGGAGGATTCCATATCGGTTTCATAAAAATCGAACTCATCAATACCGAAAAGCTTTGCAGCTTCATAAAGAACATTTGTGGGAGCAATTCTTTTTCCGTTCTCATAATAACTGATTTCCTCCCTGTTAATGCCAAGATATTCAGCAAGAATATCTTGAGTGAGGCCGAATTTTTCCCTGTACATCTTTAAATTATTGCCGATGACCTGGTTCTGGTTCATGGTTTTCTGGTTTTGGCTGAAAGCTAAATACTGTTACAAATATAATACATTATTATATATAATCAATTTTTGTAACAAACCAGAATAATATAAATTATAATCACAGGGATTCCTCTTATAACTTCCTGAAAATATCCTTGCGCCGTTTAACCAGTTCATCTGGAGGTTCGGAATAGTGCCACTCTATCACATCGTACCCGGCATCTTGCAAAAGTTGCCTTTTGTGCAAGTCGTCTTCCTTAACTCCCGCTTCATCGTGGACCGACCCGTCGCAGAACACTATGGCTTCGATAGAATCGCCGTCCATATAGACAAAATCCCCGCTCACGTAATAGCCTGCCGACGTTGAAAGGTTCACCTGTGCATTATCGGGCAAACGCATGCGGTTCCTGTAGAGGTAGTCTATCAGCTTCTTCTCGAGATCCGATGATTCATCCAGGTTATCCAGTAACCAGTTGTACTGCTCTTCACGGTCGCTGAATCTGCTGCTTACCGAGGAGGTGTTGTCAGCTTCACAAATCATCAACAGTTCCAAAGCCGCTTTGATGCTGTGCCTGTCCAGTTTGTCATGGTATCGCTGGTTATAGTAGGATAGCAGGTCATCATAAGAGGCTTTCGGCTTGCCGGGGGCAGTGTCCTCTTTTGTTTCCGGATCATAATGGATAACCCTGTAGGCTTCCCTGAACACCTCTTTCAACCTGCCTGTGTCTTCTGCCAGTTGTGAAAGGATGCCGAGGCTGCCCTGGGCTGATTCGAATATAAAGATATTCCGCTCTCCTTCAGGACCCATAAACCACACCTCAATCTCCGATTCCTCAACCTGAAATACCCGCTCGATGGCTCTTTTAAGCGCCCAGGTAAGAGATATCACTCCCCCGTCACTCAGTTCAAGAGCTTCAACCGGCTGCAGATACAGGGAATCAGCAGTGTCGGTGGTATAGAGCTTCACGGTGATTGCCGGATCTTTTTCCCGTTCGGGGTTCTCAAGCTCCACCTTCCTGAGCCATTTACCCGACATTTTACCTATTACAAACCCGTTCTCCTCATCTTTTGCCCTCAGCCATTTTTTATTGACCTGTATCAACAGTGTGGCCTGGCAGAAGGTAAGGTTGAGCAGCGGGTGGCCGGAGGCCTTGAGTGTTGAACGGAAGGTGCTATCCAGTCCTTTGGGGTAATGGAAAAACTGCTCTATATCATAACCGGACGACATTCTGTTCTCCTCCTCTGAGGATATCCTCTCCACCGGCCATGTATCGGCTTCCACCATTTCAAGAAGATCGTTGTGTGTGTCGGCGGCGGACTGCCCCATGAGGGGTTCACCCGTGAAGGGATCGTTGTTGATTCCCCTGCCCTCTTCGCCCAGCCAGGCGTAACCGGTCTTTCTGGATATTTTGATACTTTCTGTTTTCATATCCGCCTCGGTCAACTGCATGCGGGTAACCCGGAACTTGCCGCCGTCATGGTAGATGAGATTCGAGGGACCGAATTCGCGGAGGGCGATGAAACGGGGACGGGAGATGTAAGTGCCCTGCTCCTGGCTTTTGCGGCCGACGAAGGCTCGTACCGGCAGGCGGGTGAAATTATAGCCGGGCAGGAAGCCCTCGGCGGCCAGGTAGCGGTAAACGTAAAACTCGGAGCTGAAACTGCTACCATACTCCCGGGTCATCTCATTCTGGAGCAGGTCACGCTGGCGGCTTCCGATGGCCATCATCCGTTTTGCCTCCCTGTGCTCAAAGCTGCTGCCGGCAATCGTAGGATCATTAATCACCAGAGAACCCTGTTCTATCATATTGGTCGCCGTTCTGAACAACCTTCGCCAACGGTCAAAGCTCTTGTCCAGTCTGTGGTAAAACTCCCTGCAGCAGCCCTGCAGCCACTCCTGGTTAAACCAGGCTGTTGATTCAAGTATATCTCGTTTATCAGAAATAACCTCTTCAAAACCTTCTGTCCACACGCGGGAGAAATCGGCTGTCTGCCTCAGGATGAAGTTTCTGATGTTATCCCTGACCGGCAGGTTCTCCCGGTCGCCTATGTCAATGATATCTCTTATTGAGCTTCTTACATCCTGCAATCCGAGTTGCATCAGTATCCAGGCATAAAAATGGTTGGCTACAAGCTCTTCATTGCACAGATCTATCGTAGGAGACTTCACCTGGCCGGCAACCATCTGTCTGGAATTGCCGAAATAGTGCCGGTCATGCGGAGAAGTGTAGCTGCAGTACGTAAACACCAGCGCAGTCTGCCCGCTCCTTCCGGCCCGTCCGCTTCTCTGGGTGTAATTTGCAGGGTTTGGAGGCACATTACGCATATGGACAATGTTCAGGGTGGAGATATCTATACCAAGTTCCATGGTGGGAGAACAGTAAAGAGCGGATATATCCCCGGTCCTGAAACCCTTTTCACGGTCTATACGCTGCTCCGTACCTATCTGTCCGGTATGCTCGCTTGCGCGGAAGAACTTGTCAAATGCCTGGAAATCCTGCTGGTAAAAGCGCTTGAAATAACTGTTGGGCTCTATTTTAAGGTCCCCGCCGGTTGTTACTATCCTGACCTCGTCTGTCAGAACGTTTCTCCCGTCCCCTAACCGCCAGATGACCTTTTCAACCCTGAGGCGGAAACCTTTTTCGGTCGATTTGTCACCCTTGATCTCTCTTTCGGCAAGGAAGTGCCCCCTCTTAAGCAGCAGGCAAAGCCCTTCGGTATAGCCGGCCAGTTCCTCTCCTTTCAAAGCTTCCAGGTTGGCCCGGATGAACATCCTTTTGATGTACTTGCCAAGGTTGCTGTTTGGACCTATGCTCTGTGTAAATATTCTTTTGTCTTTTTTTCCGGGGGACCGGTAAGTGAGGAATGAAGGGGCTTCAAGCCGTTCGTCGGCTTCGAGCGACCACTCCTTCTCCTGGTCCAGATGCTGCTTGAGGCGGTCCTCCAGATTTTTCCTGTTCCCCTCATCCAGCAGATAATAGTCAAACGCATAAGATGTGCGGAAGTAATTAAGTACATGCAGCAGGAAATTGTACCGCTGCTCCGGAGTTGCCCCGGAAAGCAGTATATCATCCCTGAAAAATTCATCCCTGGCACAGAACTCATCCAGCTTCTCGTAGTCAATCTGCAGCAGAGCGCATTGCTCCAGGTTGGGGGTATTGTACCTCCACCCTCTTCTGAGATCATATAAAATCCTGACGGTAAGATAGTCCTTGATGGCCTTTTCATTCTCCGGGTCCGGCCACGAGGGGTCATCCGATACGTTTCGGGCATAATCCTTTTCGGTCAGGCCTAGTTTGTCATATACCTCGCCGGAAATCCTGTCAATCTTCAACTGCTTCTCTCCGGCCGATTTCAATGCGTGATAGATGGCAGAACGCAAACGTCCTATCATCATAAAGTCATTAAAGTGCCCTGCCTGGAGTGATGCATCCTGGCGGTTATCTGTAAAACTGAGTACTTTCTGAACCTCCCTGGTCAGTTTCTGGTGATGCTGGCTCTTGAGGATGCTGAAAGTGGTGATGGTGGTGGCAGTGCTTTTGCCTACATTGCCTACCCTCATCAGCTTGGTGTTCTCGCTTGTTCGGAAATCAAAAACAACCCCCGAAGTTGGGTCAAGACACAACGGAGCCGCAATAAACCATCCCGTAAGGTCCAGTCCGGATTCAGGATTGAAGGAATAATTACCTTCTGAGTTAAACCATACTTTTACAGGCAGACGGTGTTCGTAGTAATTATCTACCACCACCCTGCCGTTTTTCAGCTTCCACCAGGTATCGGGCAGGTTCTCCAGCTGATCCTCGCCCCATATCTCATCTCCGTTTTCGGGGATAAGCAGATACCCCGATTCAAAATCCTCATCCGTCAGCAGCCGTTTGGACTTGCCTTCCTCCCTGTTTCCCTTCAGCTCCTGTTTGGTTATTCTCTCGGGCAACTCCTGTGGATCCCGCGGCTCGAAGCGCATCTCTTCGAAATTCCTTTTGACGCAGATAAAATCAAACCCCGAGTAGCGGCTGAACATCACCGGGAATATGGTCTTCTCCCTGCCGGTTTCCTCCATTACATACATACCGTCTTCCAGAGTGACCTTCCTCTTATCCCTGCTATCAAGCGTCACGTAAACATTGCCCGCCTGCGAGATAAACTGATGTATCTTGAAGGGCAGAAATGAAATGCGCTTTTCAATATTCCTTATATTCAATTGTTCCGACCACTCAAACAGCTCCATCAGCGCACTCAGACATTTATCCCTGTCCGGCTCACTGGCATCAGCAGATAAAGCCTCAACCAGCTCCTTCAGTGCTAACGGCTTTGCCCTGCGGATAATTTCTTTCTGACCAAGACCTGGTGTTGGGCCGGTACCCTCCCGCAGTTGATCCTGAGCTTCGGCGAAATCGGGGTTTGTTGCAGTCCGGTTTTCCTCTTTTGAGGAATTACTATGAAACTGGTTTTGGGGATTATCATGAAGGAGCGCTATCCGGTTTTCAACCCATATTGCCAGGGGATTGTCACGGAATGCCTTTTCGCTGCCATCTTTTGGCACTGAGCTGTGTATGGCCTCCTGAAGATCAAAGGCGGTGGGCAGTGTACCGCTGAAATTGGTGGTCACCTTCAGGCTCTCCTCTATTACCTGGTCTTCTGCGAAAGCTTCTCCAAAAACCTCAGTAGAATACCCGGCAACAACTTCCCTGGTGTTTCGTGGTCCTTCGCCGGAGATCATGGTTGCGGAAGTGCCAATGCATTGAATTTTTTGTCTGCAAAGGGCTTTCAGCCGGCGGATAAGCATGGCAACATCGGCTCCCTGCCTTCCGCGATAGGTATGCAGCTCATCAAAAACCAGAAACCTCAGGTTTTCGCTGAACGAATCACGCAGGTACTTCTCATTGGCGCGGGTGAGGATCAGCTCCAGCATCATGTAGTTGGTAAGGAGAATATCAGGTGGATCTGACTCCACCTCTCTCCTCTGCTCCTGATTCTCCTGTCCGGTATATTTCCTGAATGTTACCGGGAAACCGTCGCCGTAATTATCCGCAAATTTTCTGATCTCCTCCTCCTGGGAGTTGATAAGAGCGTTCATGGGATAGACAAGGATGGCCTTCACCCCTTTCGGGGGCTTTTCCTTGAAAATATGGTTGAAGACAGTACCCAGAAAGGTAAGGGACTTGCCCGAACCGGTACCGGAAGTAACAACAAAACTTTTTCCTTCCACACCCTTGCGGATTGCCATCTCCTGATGCTCGTAGAGGGAATAGTACCCGAAAGTTTTCCTGAAGTCCGGATGCAGGATCTTTTCATCAATGAGCGAATCAATGCCTGCCCCATCCTTGTAAGCAGGATTGAACTGAATCAACGGCTCGGGCAGGTATTCATCCTTCCTGAATGCATCATCAACCACCTTGCTGATACGTTTATCCCTGATAATATTGAAACTCTTCAGGTATTCCTTGTAGTCGCTGACAATCTGCTTATGGACTTCAAATGCCTGCATTCGTTAAGGAGATTTTATAACAAACTTATAAATATACAGGAAAGAATGCAATGAAAGCAGGTATTTAACAAAAACTACCCCCGGGCAATGACATCTAATCCGGCTTTTCCTCAGGGGAGTCTGATGCAATTCCCGAGACGGTGGATTAATCCGGCTTGTCCAACAAGGTTACTGTTATTGTTTACCAGAGCTGAATTTAATCCGGCTGGTAAAATAAAAATCCTGGTGCAGTTCCCCGGGCGGTGAATTTACCCGGTTGTCTAAAAGGTAGTCTGGTGCTGTTTACCGGAGATAATAATAATCCGGCTTGTCCTCCGGGAAACCTGGAACAATTCCCCGGGGGTGAAATCAATCCAGCTCGCTGGAAAGTGAACCTTCCTTCTCTCTTCCGGCGGTGATGGTTACGGCTCCTTCATCTTCGCTCCCAGGGTCAGTTCGGGGGTGCGGGGATGCGTTTCCGCGAAAGCGGGATCAACGTTAACATCCCCGAAAGG
>REEN01000065.1 GCA_007695015.1 Marinilabiliales bacterium | reverse complement strand
ATCCAGCGGCACACAGTTGCCGCTGTCGGCAAACATTATTATCCTGCCGCGGGCAGCCATTATACCCTGCCTGACGGCATATCCCTTGCCGCGATTGGGACTGTAACTGATAAGGTGAAGCGGCCTGTCACTAACTGTCATCATATCCGATACCAGCTTGGCCGTGTTATCGGTACTGCCGTCATCCACAATTATCACCTCTCCGCTGATCAGGTTATCATCCATAAATGCAAAGGCCGCCTCAATATCTGCAGCGATCTTATGCTCCTCATTAAGAACCGGGAAAACTACCGAAAGTTCCATGCTGTAATGTAGCAATATTTAGTTAATCAATGAAGCCAGCGTCTGGTCCCGGTAATGTCCTGGCCGGGTTTTGCCTGAAAGGCATGTGTGATTAAAAAATTCGCGGTGCGAAGCTAAAAAATGGTATTACGGCTTTACCTCTGCGGCGTGGCATGTTCGAGCAGGAACCTCTCCGCTTCGGACGACCATATAAAGTCGTTGGCCTCAAGCATCCTGTGGAGCTCCCTGAAGCAGGGATCAATGCGCCCGAGCTTACCGAAATCCTCAATGGCTGTCAGAGGAAGCGAGATATTGGTATATATCAGTTTCTTGCCGCCCGGTATTTGCGGCAGGCGCTTCGTGGTGTCTATCACCGCATCGAGTCCCCCGATATGGGTTATCATGGCGGCGGGGTTCAACCTCCCGGCAGCCATCATCTCAAGGGCCTCCTTCATGTCGTCGGTGTTGCCACCGCTGGTTCCTACAATATGGGTAAACGCGTAATGCACATTGTAAAAATTCATTTCGGCGCTGAACCCCGGATCCGAGGGGCCGGCAAAAAAGTTGAGGCAACCGTCAAAACCGAGTATCCTGTCTCCGGTTTCGACAACCTGTCGCACAGGGGCAAATACGAACACATCATCATAACCCTCATCTCCGGTAAGAGACCTGAGGTACGACACAGGATCTGACACATCAGCCGTGTTAACATACTTTAGCTCAACACCGTTCTTTGCAGCCTCTTCAGGCGTATGTATTTTGGCCACCCTTTCCAGCCGCGCCTTGTCAATGTCTGTAACTACAAGCAATCCAGGCTTCCTGTCACAATGAATTGCATAGTCAATTGCTCCGAGTCCCATAGGACCCGCTCCCGCAAGGATTGCCGCCTTTCCTCCTTCCCTTATTCCCATATCGTGCCTGTATACACCGTTTTTGGTATGGTAAGAGGCATGAAAAGCCCCGATAACGCATGACATAGGCTCGGAAAGTGAGGCGTGAAAGAAGCTTTCTCCATTGTAAGGCAGCAGGCAGTCTGTCTCCATCACCTCATTCGGTATAATGACATGCGTTGCATTTCCTCCGATATACCGGAAGGAATACCCCGGCGCATCAAGGCTCCCCTTATAGTTCATTGCCGGCTGTATGGAAAACTTGTCTCCCTCCCTGAAGTGGTCCTTCCATTTTCTTCCAACTTTCAGCAGAATACCGCTGAACTCATGACCTATGATAGTGGGATTGTTGTGCACATCGTTGGGAACACGCTTGTGGTCGGCACCCTGGGTAACAGCCTTGTAGGAAGACATGCAGATACTGTCAGATACCACCTGTGCCAGTATCTCGTCCTCCTTCATTTCAGGCAGCTCAAACTCCTCGAGCCTGATATCGTTCTTCCCGTATAATCTTATTGCTTTTGTCTTCATCATGATTATAGTTAATATGTCCTCTCCTGCAGCCGTCACTCAATCCACATGGCCGGCGGGGGGGCAGGCCGCTGGCAACACTGGTCAGTGGAGCATGTTCAGGCCGCCTGTAACAATGACCATTGGAGCATGTACCTGCCGCCTGTAACATATGGTCAGTGGAGCATGTTCTGACCACCGGTGACAGGCACAGCCTGGCCTGTTTCATATTCCTGCCCGATCACGTAGTAGATGGCCTTCATTACATCTTCAACGCGGCATCCGCGGCCTGCAGGAACCTGTTTCTCATAATGCCGTTTTACATCATCAACCGTCTTTGCGCCAGGCACCTTGCCTGTACGCAGATACTGCACAAAAAGCCCGTTTTCGGGGTCGGACCACAGCGGGCCCTCAAAAAAGTTGCCGGGGCAGATGGAATTAACCTTGATGTTGAATTGCATCAGTTCGAGCGCAAAGGACTGGGTCAAACCAATTCCCCCGAATTTACCGCCTGCATATGCGAAATTCCGGTTGCTCCCCTTAAGTCCGGATTTGGAGTTTATCTGGATAATATCGAAAAAGCGGGCCTTGCTGAAGCGGTTCTGCAGCTTCATGACCGCCGATGCATATTTCGCGCAGTGAAAATAGCCGGTATAGTTCACCCTGGTGACACGTTCAAACACCTCCTCATCCATCTCATCAAGAGAACCGGCATACAGTATTCCCGCGTTGGACACCATCAGGTCGAGTCCCCCGAACTCCATCACGGTCTTATCAACCAGCTGTTTTACAGACACCGGAACGGTTATGTCACTTTCAATGAAGACCGCCCTGTTCTTCCTGCCGGGGCCATTCAGTTGGCCTGTCAGCTTCTCTCCCTCTTCCCGGCTGATATCGGCAATCACAACATTTGCACCCTCATCGATGAGCGACAAAGCGATCCCTGCACCAAAACCCATGGCGCCACCAGTAACAATCGCCGTTATCCCCTCAACCCTGCCGGAATGTTTCTTTCCTGATGCAACGTTTCTACGGTAATTCTCCACCTCCCAGGTATCAATAAACTCTATCTGCCGGTCATTCATGAACCGCGGCCCGCCGAAGCTTTCGGTATAGCGGCTGATCTTCATGAGGTCCTCGAATATGTCGAGCGCCGTGTCAGCCATCTGCCAGTTATCTCCAATCCCAAACAGCCCGTATCCTTTCACGACAACTATTACAGGGAAATATCCGTTTTCGCTGCGAAATCTTTGAATTCCCGACTCAATCGCACCGATTATCTTTTCAGGCGAACCGTTTTCATCAATATAGAGGTATGAGGATTTGCAGTAAACAATTATATCGGGGGTGAAGGGAGCCGATACTTTTGAGAAGGAACTGCTGCTTTGGCTGAATCGGGAGATGAGTGTGTTGTTCCTTGCCGACACTGTTTTATGCCCCACGTCCGACACAAGCATGCGGATCACCGGCATGAACTGTGCGGCACCTTCCGGTACAGCCAGCTCCTCTGTCTCATCTGCCGGCCCGAGCCGGGCCCTGATCCCGGAAAAGATCCTGTCGTAAATCTGCCTTATCTCACCGGTGGTTCCGGCTGAAACGAACACCCCGTGGTTCTCCATGAATATTACCTGTGGTTCATGTCCCCTGGCCTCCCTGTATTTTTCAATCTCATCCTTCACCTTGCGGAAAAGGGTATAGCCCGGGTCAGTATACTCAATGTAAAGTGCATCAGGGAAAAGCTCTGCAGTGACCCTGCGCGAATCAAGGCTGCATAACAGTCCCCCGACCAGGGCCGGATGCAGGTGCACCACATAACTGTACTCTATTATCTCGTGAAGATTTGTCTCGACAGATGGGCGAAGCGGACTTGACGGATCGGCAGAGCATGCATGAAGATCGGCCTTGACCTGGCGCTCCCTCTCAAATGGGTCGTCGCTGTACTTTTTTTCTGCCATCTCCCGCAGCTTTGCCCTGCTCATTACGGCAAAACCGTCACGGCCGATGGTTTCAAGGCTGGTGCCGCTCGCTTTTATCCAGAGCCTGTCACCGTCCTTCCAGGAGGTGTTCCCCCCTCCTGCTATCACGTAATCCTTGCCCGTACCGTAAAACCGGGATATCTCAACAAGATCGTCCAGTGCTTTATCTTCCATAGTTACTTTAATTTAAATCCGGTAACCGTTATAACCGCCTGCTACAGATGGTTGCCGCTCGCAGACCATCAACCGTCCTTCTCGATAAACCTTGCTATTACCGCTTTCCCCAGCTCCTCAAACTCCTCTCTCTCCTCCTTCACGGGAAAACCGGCATAGCCTGTTTCTCCCTTCGCCCGCAAATACTGGTGTGCGGCAACAAGGCATGCACCCAGGTAAGAAATGCCGGCCAAATCCGGGTCAGGTTCCCCGCCGCCCCGAACCGCCACCTTCAGCGGCTGCAAAGCCGGTGTGTTGTGTTCTGTGCCGAACATAACCACAAATCCTTTATCCCTGAAAAAGCCGGTAAAACGCCTGATTGCTTCGGGGGAGTTCCTTCCCGGAATAAGTTCCACGGCCGGCACATCCCATGCCCTGAGCCTGCCCGACAGCGCTTCCAGGTCACTCTCAAACTCAGTGCAGTTTCCGCCGGCATCATCCAAAAGAACAGGATAACAGGGTATTCCGCCGGCATCTGCGATAATTCCGCATATCTCATCAATATCCAGGAAGGCCTTGCTGTCCTCCTCCACAAATGCAGGGCCTCCCGACTTGAGCAGCCTGCCCCTCAGCTCATTTTCAAGAGCGGCCACATCTGCCGGATCTGCTGCTGGTTCAGTGCCTCCAAAAAGGTCTTTGAGGAACATCTTTCTTTCACCGGCTGCCGGGTGCTTCTGAAAGATCATAAGTCGCAGGGCCCTGGCAAGATGACGTTCCCTCACCATGCCCATGGTCAGTTTTTCCCTTACCTCGTCAAACCCGATCCTCTCACTTGAACCAGCCGACTGCAGAAGGTCATTCAGCCGGGCCGTCATCTCCCTCACCTGGCGGTGGCTCTCAGCTGTCACGCTGGTTATCTTTGCTGATGAAGACCCGCTGAGGGATACCGGAAAATCAAGCCCTTTCCCGCAGAAGTAGATTCTTCCCGGGTTATTGGGGTCATTAATCCTGACCCCTTTTCTCTGCTCCTCTTCCAGAAGCCCCATAAACTCGATGTTGAAAAGGGGAAAGACCCTGTATGCAAGACCCAGTTCATAGAACCGGCTGTACCCTTCGGTTGTGTTGAAATCATTTATTCCCAGAACTTTCACATCCTCCGCGGCAGCCATTGAGAAAGCCTGCTCAAGATCATCAAAGGCACTGAACGAGTAAGGGGAGTGAATGTGGCAGTTCACTTTCAGGACAGGGCCGGGACCTTTCTCCGTGTACCATTTTATCAAATCCCCTTTCGGGGGAAAACCACGTAATATATTATGCATACTTCCGGTTATGGGGCATTGCGAAACTATTGTCAGGTAAGCAGTTCGAGTTTGTTCAGCTCCATGTTGATGAAACCAAGTTCTTCATCGGAGAGTGAGAACCCAAGTGTTCCGGCATTGTCTGACACCTGTTCCGGATCCCTTGCTCCGGCAAGCGCACAGGTTATACCCGGCTGCTGAATGGTCCAGCGCAACACAAGCTGCGACAATGTTGCAGCTTTCTCTTCGGCAAGCGGCCTGAGCTTATCGAGAAATTCATTTACCCTGACGATATTTTCCCTCCTGAACCAGTGCAGTCCGCCCCTTGCATCACCTTCGCCGAACTTGTGGCCGGGGTTGAACTTACCTGTCAGCAATCCCCTCTGCAGGGGACTGTATGCAAGGATGCCCACATCATTACTGATACACCACGGAACAACATCCTTTTCAATATCCCTTTTAAGCATGCTGTATGGCACCTGGTTCGATGCGATCACTGTTACACCGGCAGCCTCCTCCATAAGTGGCACATCGTAATTGGAAACACCTGCTGCCCTTACCTTGCCCTGGCTTATCAGCATGTTCAGGGCCTCCATAGTCTCGCTGACGGGAGTTGTGGGATCGGGCCAGTGTATCTGCAGCAGGTCAATATAATCGGTGCCCAGCCTCCTGAGGCTGTTCTCACACTCTTCGATCACCGAATCCCTTGCCGAATACCCGTACAAATCAATGCTGTTACCACTGTTATCCTTTGTCGCCATGAAAAATTTACCCCTGGTGCCGTCCCATCGCAATCCGAACTTGGTAAGGATCTGCACCTTGTCACGCATACCCTTAACTGCTTCTCCCGTGATCTCCTCGCTAAGCCCGAAGCCGTAAACGGGAGCGGTGTCAATGGTTGTTATACCCAGGTCGACAGACTTCCTGATGGCCTTTACAGCCGCGTTCTTTTCGGCCCCGCCCCACATCCAGCCTCCAATGGCCCAGGCACCAAAGGCGATAGGGGTGACCTCAATTCCGCTTTTGCCCAGTTTTCTTTTTTCCATATCTCTTTTTTTACGTAAAGATAATCATGCTGTGTAAAATACCCCGTAGCGCCTTCCATATTTACATCAGAACCCCGGCTAAACCCTTAACTGCTTTCCTTACCCGGCGCCGCACCTTTATTTCATAACCTATCGGGCCATTTTCGATGTAACGCCATTTTAACGCCAGCTATCATGCCATTTTAGATGCAACATCCTTTAAACCCCCTCCCGGCTTCTGGCCAGCAATGTCTCATCGCTGAAGTCCTCCGACACGGTGTGCCCGTCAAGCGGAACGATGCGCTGATGTATCGCATCTATCATCCACGCGGACTGAGGGAAATAGAAGTCCTCCAGCTCATGGGCAGGCACGATCCAGTTCCTTGCACCCACGACAACAGGTGGTGCATCAAGATAATCAAAAGCCAGCTCGGTTACGTTCCTGGCGATATCATTCAGGAATGAGCCCCTGGTGTTGGCATCGCCCGCGAGCAGAAGCCTGCCGGTCTTCCTGACCGATTCGAGCAGAACCTCGTAGTTAAAGGGCACCAGGCTCCTGGCATCAATTATTTCGGCCGACATTCCATACCTCTCATTGAGTATATCTGCAGCCTCGATCGCCCTGTACAGGGTGGCGCCCACGGTAAGGATGGTAATGTCATCGCCGGCCCGCTTGACGTCAGGTTCCCCGAAAGGGATCTCATAATACTCCCCGGGCACTCCCCCCTCGTGAAAATGCTCGCCAACATCATATATCCTCTGGCTCTCAAAGAAGATGACCGGATCGGTACCCTGCAGGGCTGAATTCATAAGCCCCTTGGCATCATACGGGGTAGCCGGGAAAACCACCTTCAGGCCGGGAATGTGTGCAACGAGCGATGACCAGTCCTGCGAATGCTGGGCTCCGTACTTGGAGCCTACCGACACCCTTATCACCACCGGCATCCTGATCAGGTTTCCGCTCATGGCCTGCCACTTGGGCAGCTGGTTGAACACCTCGTCGCCGGCGCGGCCAAGGAAATCGCAATACATGATCTCGGCTATCACGCGGCCCCCGCACATGCCGTAACCGATTGCGGTCCCCACAATGGCACCTTCAGATATTGGTGAATTGAAGAGCCTGTTATAGGGAAGCGCCTCGGTCAGTCCCCGATAGACCGCAAAAGCTCCTCCCCAGTCCCTGTTCTCCTCGCCATAGGCCACCAGGGTAGGATCTTTGTAGAAACGGTCTGTTACAGCCTCGAAAATACCGTCGCGCAGCTGGTACTGCTTCAGTTTTGAAAACGGTTTACCGTCGCTGTCAAACGCAAACCGCTCCTTTTTACTGATCTGCTGAACCCTGGGGTTATCCTCAAGGGGCATCAGCGTTTCGGGCTCCCTCTCCTCCATCCTGTCGGCCGAACCGCCCGAAAACATCATTTTTCCTATAAGTTCAGGCTTTGCAACCAGATCCATCCTGGGAGATATTTTGTCATCGACCGACAACCGGGTGGCCTTGAGAATCAGGTCAACCACCTGGTTCTTTATCTCATCAAGGGTATCACCGGCTGCCACTTCGGCTGAAACCAGGTTTTCACCGTATCCCTTTATGGAATCCACCTCCTGCCATGCCTCCAGCTCCTCTTTTGACCTGTAGGATGAGGCATCTGACGGCGAGTGCCCTGAATAACGGTATGTGAGCGTATCAAGCAGAACGGGTCCGCCTTTTTCCTCCAGTATCTTCTTCTTTCTTTTAAAGGCATCCATCACTGCCAGCGGGTTGTATCCATCAACCCTTTCAGCATGCATCATATCGGGGTTAACTCCCGCACCGACCCGGGCAAGTATGTCATACCCCATTGTTTCACCCTGGGTCTGTCCCCCCATGCCGTACTGGTTATTCATGAAATTGAATATCACGGGCATTCCTCCCCGGTATTCACCCTCCCACAGCGTGCGGAACTGATCCATGGCGGCAAAGCATATGCCCTCCCATACGGGCCCGCATCCCATGGAGGCGTCGCCTATATTTGCCACCACGATCCCCGGTTTAAGGTTGACCTTCTTGTAGAGGGCGGCACCCACCGCAATATCGCCCGAGCCGCCTACTATGGCATTATTCGGGTAAACCCCGAAAGGGGTGAAGAAGGCATGCATCGACCCCCCAAGGCCCCTGTTGAAACCTGTATCGCGTGCAAATATCTCGGCCAGGGTCCCGTATAGCAGGAAATCGACGGCCAGCTCCTTTACGGTCCCGTCGAAGCCCTTCTCCACTATCTTCAGGATAGATCCCCCGAAATAGGAGCCCATGATGTTCATCAACTCTTTGTCATCAAGCTTATGGATTGCCGAAAGTCCCTTGGCCAGTATTTCGCCATGGCTGCGGTGCGAGCCAAAAATATAGTCACTGGCATCAAGATGCCAGGCCATGCCCACTGCGGCCGCCTCCTGGCCGATTGACAGATGGGCGGGTCCGGGATGATTGTATTTAACTTCCCTGTACTCGTTCTTTGTCTTTATCTCATGGAGCATTGTTTCAAACTCCCTTATTATTGCCATATCCCTGTAAACACGCACAAGGTCGCTGTCAGAATAGGCTTTTCTCTCCTCCCCGATTGACCTGTCATATGAGTTCACAGGTATGGTACCAAACTCTATCTTCCCGGGCTTTCTGACTTTTAAGGGATCAATAAACTGGTTCTTAGGCATATCAATGTTTTTATATTGTACACTTTTCTATTGTTTCTATCTCTTTCCTGACTTCGGCAAGGAATGCGGAAGCAGGTGCCCCGTCCACCGCACGGTGATCGTATGTGAGCGACAATCCTATAACCGGGATGAACCCGATAACACCCTCTCCAATGTCGGCGGGCCGGTATGTGATGGTATTTACTCCAAGTATGCCTGCCTGGGGCAGGTTAAGAACAGGGGTGAACATCTCCACTCCGTACGCACCCAGGTTGGTAACGGTAAATGTGGCGCTCTCACTTGCCAGCAGACCCGGATCAACACTCCCTTTCCTGCACTCCCCTGCAAGTTCCCTTATCCGACCTGCCAGTTTCCCAACATTCATGTCACCCGCATCCCTGACGGCAGGCACCATCAGTCCCCGTTCCGTATCAACGGCAATTCCAAGGTGGACCTTGTTGAATACCCGTATCTTGTCGCCCAGGTAATGAGCATTCATGTACGGATGTTTTTTCAGCGCCCTTACAACGGCAAAGCATACCATATCATTGATAGTGATGTCGCCCGTGGCGGATCCGTCGCGGTTTTGCTTTATCTCCTTCCTCCATGCAAGCATCTTTCTTGCATCGGCGCTCATATGGTGGGTAAGCTGGGCCGAATTCTGAAGTGACTGCTCCATGCGCCCGGCAATGATCCTGCGCATGTTGCTCAACTTAACGTCACGGTACCCGGATCCGCCTGCTTCTGCGTGAGACGGGCCGGCTCCGGGAGCAGCCGCAAAATCCGGGGCAGCCTGAGATCCGGCGGAAGGTATTTCCTGCACATTGGCCGAAGATTTACCCGGAGAGGGAGCCCTCTTTTCACTTTCTGCCGCTGCCCTTTTCACGTCACGTCCGATTATCCTGCCTCCGGGGCCCGTACCGTGCAGGTTTTCAGGAGGGACACCAAGCTCCCCTGCCAGCTTTCTTGCCAGCGGCGATATACGAATTCTCCCTGTGCCGGGCACTGCTCCGGCGGCTACCGTGGCTTCTGCTCCTTTGGCAGACACTTTTTCTGCAGGTTCGCTTTTTACAGTATCTCCTTCTGCAGTCTCCTCCGGGGCACCATCAGCAGACCCGGCGTCCCCTTTGTTGTCCGGTCCCGGTTGCCGGTCATCATCTTTTGCGTGCGAATCACCAGTTTCCGGTTGCCGGTCATCATCTTTTGCGTGCGAATCACCAGGTTCCGGTTGCCGGTCATCATCTTTTAACGATGCACCGCCAGGCGCCAGTCCGCCATAATCCTCACCGGCCTCTCCGATTACCGCAACGGTTTCGAGAACCGGCACCTCATCTCCGGCCTCAAAGAAAATATCCAGGAGAATGCCTCCTGTTTTCGCCTCTTCTTCAAAAGCGGCCTTGTCTGTTTCATAGGAGAAAAGAATATCCCCTGCCACAACCGTATCGCCTTTATTTTTGTGCCAGCGGGTGATAATGCAGGATTCCACACTCTGGCCCTGTCTTGGCATAACAACTGAAGTTGCCATAAATAATTCTTTTACATGTTATTACAAGTACTGCAAAAACAAACCTATTCTAAACCTGAATCACTGCTAAACAAATATATACAAATATAATACTTTTACTTGTAATTACAAGCTAAATAAGTTGAACTCCTGATACACTTTGAACGGAAAGCTTCCGGCACGTATGCGGCTGAATGCCGGAGCTTATCAGAATGTACCGTAAATGGAATGGAAACGGGTGTTGCAGTATATTGATGAGTAGATATTTAGTTCCTGACGGTTTGTGACCATTTTTCTTTCCATATGCAGTACCGGATCGCCTGGCCTGATTTTCAGCCATGCACATAGTTCTTCATCGGCCTTGATTGCCCGTATCCTCTGCTCACCTCCCTTTATTTCCACCTGGTATTCCTTTCTCAGTATCCCGAACAGCGACCGGTTTTCAAAGCTGCGCGATGTGAACCGGGGAAGGTTTATGGCCGGGATGAAGCTGATGTCATAAAAGATGGGTTCATCATCAAGCAGCCTCAGACGGGTCATGTATATACATCCCGATTCGAGCTCAAGATCGCTCAGGCGAAACATAAACCCGTCAGGCCATGGTCTCATGGCCGGTTTAACAATGATACTGGTCTTAAGGTTCTTGTTCTTCAGTGCAGAGGTGGTGCCCGAAACCGACAATATCCCGATCCCCTGGGGCAGCTTGTTAACAATGCTCCCCTTGCCCTGCTGCTTGCTTATATAGCCGTCACTGACCAGCTCCGACAGAGCCTGCCTGACAGTGGGCCTGGTAAGTCCGTAAACACTGCAAAGCTCATTTTCAGAAGGCAGAAGGTCACCTTCATTGTATACGCCTTCGGTAATATGCCTTCGCAACACCTCGTAAAGGCGCCTGTATTGAGGAACACCCTTCTCCTGTAACTTTTCCGGTCCGGCAACCATACTCAAATATTAGGTAAAGCAGCATAAAGATAGAACAAACAACTTGTATATACAAGCATGTATAACTTTCACTCAGTCCAGAACCACCAGCCTCTTTACAGATGAATTCACCCTTACCAGGTATATACCATTACCGCCAAGATTTTCCACAGGTATAACAAGTTGCGCCGGCGGATCAGGGTCGTGATAAACCAGGACGCCCGTCTGGTTGTAAATCCGGATCACGAAATCACCTGCACCGGTAATAATGGTAACATACCCTGATGCGGGATTGGGAAATATATTTATTCCATCGTCACCGGCAGGATCTGCCTCATCAATTACTGTTGGTGCAAGCACAACCAGTTCCCGTGAAACCTCCGGTGCGGCATTATAGTTTTCATTGCCTTCCTGCATTGCAGTAATTGTGGTAGTTCCTGCCCCGGTTATCTGGATCATCCCTTCTGAAACAACAGCCACTTCAGTATCAGAGCTGGTATAGGTCACCTCCAGACCCGAACTGGCTGTTGCCCCGGCTGGAAAATCAGCATCGTCCACTGTCTTTTCAGGTAGTTTGGGAAAATTGATGGTCTGCCCGCTTTTCAGCACTGTTAGCGTCATTACTACCGGGGTTGCCGGGTACCAGTTTTCATTCCCGTTTTGGCTGGCGGTGATTTCGGTTACTCCCGCTCCGGCTATAAAGATGCTGTCACCCTTAACGGTGGCAACCTCATGGTTAGAGCTTGTATAGCTGACCGGCAATCCGCTGGTTGCAGTTGCCGGATGACCCGGCCAGGTATCACCGAACGTTATCTCGGCGGAAGTCTCCATAATAATTTCCTGGCTGCCCTGGCCAACCGCAAGGGTTTGGGTTACCGGTTCGGCCGGAGCGAAGTTCCGGTTTCCGTCCTGGTAGGCCGTGATCTCAGTGGTGCCGGTCCCGGTGATGACGATCTTTCCGTCCAGGATAACGGCTATATCATGATCGGAGCTGGTATAGCGGGCCGGGAGTCCGGATGATACTGTTGCCGGGTCGCCCGTAAATTCAACGCCGTAGGCTGTCTCATCAAACGGCTCCATTGAAATGCCCTGACCGGCTTTTTGAACGGTAAGGGTCCGGGATACCTGCACGGCCGCGGTTGCATGATCACCCTCCTGGTATGCTATAATTTCACATTCACCTGCCCCTATTATTTCAACCCTGTCATGGCGGACAACCGCAACCTGGGGATCGGTGGTTGCAAACTTTACCTGCAGTCCGGAACTTGCCGTTGCATGAAGCCTGAAATCACTGTCACCAACCATTTTTACCGGCAGCGGATCAAACTCTATTGTCTGGCCGGGAAGGGTGGTATCCTGTTCGACAATGACAAACAGGGTTCCCCGTCCGGGAAGTTCAAGCCTGATATCGCCTTCAATAGTTGTTCCGTAAGGGATGATTTCCGAGTAATTATCGGGGCCGCCGCCATCGTATGATGTAGTCAGACCGTTTACATAAACCTTCCGGGAGAAATCGCCGTTATCATTTCCCCCGGTAAGCAGATAATAGTAGTACCGGTCGCCTGCATTAAAATTTTCCATATTAATAGTGACAACCTGACCGGCAGTTCCCTTGTTCACAAGAACTATTCCGCTCTGCCCGGAATGAAACCTGGAGGCATAGCCCACTACATCCGCATTGCCTTCAACCGCCAAGTGGACCATACGGTCGCCGAAAAACTTCTGGAAATAGTACATATGGAAAAAAGGCGCTCTCGGAGTGTATCGCGGAATCCCGGGCTCGCCGTCGGCAAATATGCCGTGATTGTCGCCGTCGCTCCACCCGTTTACAAGATCCCAGCGGATCGTCATACCGTACTGGTTTTTGATCGCCTCACCCAGTACAAGGGCGGCGTGCATGCCGTTGATAAATGATACCTGCTGCATCCTGCCCTCGGCAAAAATGTTCCATTCGGTTAGCGCGATTGGCTGGGGATCGAGGCCGGCATGGTTCTTTAATCCGCCGTCAATATAATCCCTTATGCTTTTTACTTTTGTTTCGGAATTCAAAATAACATCGACTCCGGAGTTTTCCTTATAAGGGGTAAAATAGGTATGGGGTATAAAAAAATCGGCCATATCGCCCACCTGGCTCATCATACCCCGGTTCCAGCTGTTCATTACATTATCGGTATAGGTAACGTGCTCATTACGGGTTACTACCCCGATTTTGATATCATGCCCTGTTTCCCTTGCCGCCTTTCTCATCTCTTTGATAAATACCCTGGCATGTTTGCCGTAAAGCTCTCCGGAGATAAGCCTGGGCTGACCGTCTTGATTGAGAGACTGATCTATTATATAACCGCTTTCCCAGCTACCATAATTTTCATTTCCGATTTCCCAGAAGCGGGTCCTCCCATTGTCATACCTCACCCAGTCGGCCGCATACCTTGCGGCAGTGCGGACCGGATCATCGCCCGTGCCATACCGGGCATAGGAATAGTTTATTGAGATACTTCCCTCTGAATTGGTTTTCTCCAGCAAGTCATAATAGTTATCGACCGACATCGTCCAATCCTGGTTATTGGATCCGTAATGAAGTGCCCTGTATTCAAAATCTGGTGGAAGGTCAGGGGGACAGGTAGCCCTGCTGCTGGCATTCCAGAAATAATTATTCGACATACTGCCGCCGGGCCACCTGATTACGTTGGGAGAAAGATTCTGTATATTCTCAAGCGCCCTGGAGCTTTCATTTAGCTTTCCGCCCCAGGCTGCCGCGTTATGGCCGTACACAAACGGACTTACCCTGGTAATTACCGAATCGGCCCTGACCGAAACTGTAACCGTCGCCTCCTCCGTGGTCTGAATAACCTCATCAAAATCGGTTATCTCAATGGTTTTGGGAGTCCAGTCATCAAGGAAGAAGCCCTGTGCACGGGCATCCTGTCCGCCATAAGTTATTTCAGTTACCTCTCCCTTGCCAATCTGCCGCCACGTTGTGCCGGAGGTTGCGTTCATCATTGTCCCGCCCTCGGGAACCTGTGATCTGAGCAGCCCGGGCAAAAAAAATGGAATGATTAAAAAAACCGAAGCAAAACGTAATACTCTCATCTCTGATAAATAATGACATTTACAGCACGAATATAACAAATTTACCGGCCTGGAATAACGGGCGGGGCTGTCTGGAACGACTTATTGCACAGGTGTAATAAATTTCCGGGTATAATATTTTATCTTTACAGTCAGTTATAGGATCAGGTCTTGATTACAACAAACAAAGAGAAGCAAATTTCGTTCAGCCATGTACATTAAAGCGATCATAGTACTTTTCCTGGCACTTACTGTCACCCTTAATGCGAGGGATACAGTATATTACTACGGTGTTAACGGTAAGCCGGTCGAAGAGCCCGGTAAGGCCATAGAGAAGATCACTGTTACAAGGTCCTCTGCCAGCCGTTACAGGGTGCAGCACAGTCTGATCACAGAAAAGGGGCCGCAGAGGATCAGGACAGAGAGGATCAGAGTTACACGGGACGGCACACTGAAGATCCGTTACAGGGAAGAGACGGTTTTTTCGAAAAGGTATATGCGGCATATTGAGGAGGTTGAACGCGGACTTTACCGTTTTACAGAAGAGAGAGCCGGGCAGATAATGAGAACCGGCTACACAACCTCCCCTTACCACCTGCACCTTGAGGGTGAGGTAACCGAATACTATCCCGGAGGTGCAATTAAATCAATTTCAACATACAATAACAATTTACTGGTTTCCAACAGAAACTATTACCCTGACGGTACCGAGTACATTCACGACATATTTTATTCCACAGACCAGCCGGCCACCTATTCCTTTGGCGATGAGTTTTTCAGGAGATTTGTCATGTCAAGGGTCGAACAAGTGGATCTCCCTGAGATGAACCAACGGATTATTATTGGTGCCGTGGTTATGGAGAACGGAGAATTGTCAGGAATAAGGGTACTTGAAGGCTCAGTACCATCTGTCAATACCTTTTTCAGGGAAACGATCGAAATGCTTCCGGGACAGTGGGAACCCGCAAGGCTGCAAGGAGAAACCGTCAGGTCGTTTATCCAGATCCCCTTCAACCTTAGTTCCAGCAGGGCAGAACTGAGATACCTCCACCTCACCAAAAACGGCCAGCTGCTGTTTCACGACTGACAGGCAGATTCGGTGACTGCTGCTGTAACCCTGCGGCGACATTCTTCTCATACTGCATGTCAACCGGCCAAATTGCCTCTGCCGGGATTAAGTCATGGCAGATTGATATGTTATTTTAAGCAAAAACTTACCGGTTAACTATAATAATGAAGTGACAATATTAATCATCCTCATATTCCTTGAGGATCTCTTTGACTCCGTCGGGAGCAACGCGTCCGTAAGTTTTGTCCCCCACCAGCACCACCGGTGCAAGTCCGCATGCCCCCACGCACCTCAGTCCCGCAATAGAAAACCTGCCGTCGGGAGTGGTCTCTCCTACCGGCACTTTCAGGATACGCTTGAACTCGTCAAGCACCTTCTCGGCTCCGCGAACATAACAGGCGGTTCCCGTACAGACAGAGATGGGATATTTGCCGCGCGGAACCATCGTGAAGAATGAATAGAAGGTTACCACGCCATAAACCTTGGCAACAGATACATTTAGCTCCCGGGCCACCACTTCCTGAACCTCTGCAGGCAGGTACCCGAAAATCCCCTGTGCCCTGTGAAGCACGTTGATCAACTCACCAGGTTCATTATTGAACGAACTGCAGACCTCCTTGAGCTGTTTGAGGTCATTTTCCCTGAGTTTTATTTTGATTGCTGACATTTGCTGTTCTCCTGTTTGTTTCGAAATATAATATTTTACTTGTTTTCTTCTTTCACATCTGCGTCAATAACAATTTCCTTACCCCTGTCGAAATACTTTGTGTGCAACAGGTGATGGGCCTTCTCGCCCAGGGGCTCACCAAGGAACTCCTTGTAAAGCTTGATTATGGAAGGGTTCTCATGTGATTTTCTGATCGGTTTGGCAGCATCTTCCTGGTAAATGGCCTTCTGTCTTGCTTTCAGAATAGCCGAATTACCATGGTGCAGGGGCTGTCCCCCTCCCCCGATACAACCGCCCGGACAGGCCATGATCTCTATAGCGTGGAACTCGCTGTTTCCTGACCGGATGTCCTCCAGCAGCTTCCTGGCATTTCCCAGTCCGTGGGCGATACCTATCTTCAGCGGGAAGCCGTCAAAATCGACAGTAGCTTCCCTGATACCTTCCATCCCCCTTAACTGCTCAAAATCAACTTTTTCAAGCTTATTGCCTGTATGCATCTCGTATGCACTCCTTGTGGCAGCCTCGATCACCCCGCCAGTAGTTCCGAAGATCACAGCGGCGCCTGTAGATTCGCCCATGGGGCCGTCAAACTCCTCGTCGGAAAGCTTGTTGAAATCAATATTTGCCCTCTTTATGAGATTGGCCAGCTCGCGGGTCGACAATGAAAAATCGACATCCGGATTCCCGTCCACGCTGAATTCCTCGCGTGTGCACTCAAATTTTTTGGCGACGCATGGCATAATAGATACTACCACCATATCCTTGCGGTCTCTCTTGATCTTATCTGCAAAGTAAGTCTTTGCTATCGCACCGAACATCTGCTGCGGCGATCTTGCTGTTGAAGGTATGTCAAGCATGTCGGGAAAATGATACTCGAAGAAGCTCACCCATCCGGGGCAGCATGATGTAAGAATTGGCAGTTTAACATCCTTATCCCCCGCGAGGAACTTCCCGAGACGCCCCAGTATCTCAGCGCCCTCCTCCATGATGGTAAGGTCGGCAGCAAAATCAGTGTCAAAAACATAGTCGAACTCCAGCTGCTTGAGCGCCGCCACCATCTTGCCTGTAACCAGCGTTCCCGGTTCCATCCCGAACTCCTCGCCGAGGGCTGCCCTTACGGCAGGAGCAGTCTGAACCACTACTGTCTTGTTTGGATCTGCCAGTGCCCGCAGCACCTGGTTGGTATGGTCAACTTCGGTAAGCGCTGCAGTTGGGCAGACAGCTACGCACTGGCCGCAATAGGTACATTCACTGTGATCAAGGTTTCTCTCAAATGCAGGTGCAACCACCGACTCAAAGCCGCGGTTTATGGCAGAGAGAACTCCTACTGTCTGCACCTCGTTGCACATCTTCTCGCAACGGCGGCACATAATGCATTTATCCACATCACGCAGTATAGCAGGAGATGTATCGGGCTTGTAGGTTGATTTTTCACCTTCATAGGTTATTTCCCTTATCCCGAACTTGATCGCCATGCTCTGCAGATCGCAGTTGCCCGACTTGGCACATGTAAGGCACTCAAAAGGATGGTCGGAGAGCATCAGTTCCATCACCGTGCGGCGCGCATTCAGCACCCTGATGCTGTGGGTCTTCACCTCCATCCCGTCATGGCAGTCAGTCGCACACGAAGGCGCCAGGTTCCTGCGCCCGTCGACCTCCACAACACAGATGCGGCATCCGCCCGGCTTGTGCTCGATCCCCATATCCCCAAGGTTCATATAGCAGAGGGTGGGAATATCTATATCAATCTTCCTGGCGGCCTCAAGGATTGTGGTTCCCTTTCCCACCTCAACCATCCGGTTATCTATTTTAACTTTTATTTTTTCCATTATATTAAAAATAATTTATGACACACTTATTGCATTAAACTTGCACTTCTCGAAGCAGGCTCCGCATTTTATGCAGAGGCTCTGATCTATGAAATGGATCTCTTTCCGCTCGCCGCTGATGCAGTTGACGGGGCAGTTGCGGGCACAGGCAGTACAGCCCACACAGTTCTCCTCGACAACCTCGTAGCGGATGAGCTCCTTGCACTGCCCGGCAGGACACATCTTATCTTCGACGTGAGAGAGATATTCATCCCAGAAATTGTCCATTGTTGACAGAACAGGGTTCGGTGATGTCTGCCCCAGTCCGCACAACGATGTATCCTTTATCACTTCACTCAGGTTCCTGAGCTTGTCAAGTTCGGCATGTGTGCCGTTGCCCTTGCTGATCACATCCAGCAGCTCATATAACCTTTTGTTCCCGACCCGGCAGGGAGTGCACTTCCCGCAGGATTCCTCGACGGTAAAATCGAGGTAGAAACGGGCCACCGATACCATGCAGTCATCCTCGTCCATTACGATCATACCGCCCGAGCCCATCATCGATCCGCTTGCAATCAGAGTATCAAAATCAATGGGTGTGTCAAGGTGCTTCTCGGTAAGGCATCCCCCGGAGGGACCGCCTGTCTGAACGGCCTTAAACTTTTTACCATCTTTTATCCCGCCCCCTATTTCAAAAATAACCTCACGGAGGGTGGTTCCCATAGGCACCTCAATAAGTCCGACGTTATTTATCTTCCCCGCAAGGGCAAATACCTTTGTCCCTTTGGACTTTTCTGTTCCGATTGATGCAAACCATTCTGCTCCCTTGTTATAAATAACAGGTATGTTGGCAAAGGTCTCCACGTTGTTTACGTTGGTCGGCTTGCCGAGGTAACCCGACTGCGCCGGGAAAGGGGGCTTGAATGTAGGTTCGCCCCTGTGACCCTCCATTGAATGGATAAGTGCCGTCTCCTCACCGCATACGAAGGCGCCGGCGCCATAACGTATCTCAATTTCAAAATTAAAACCGGTACCAAGGATATCCTCACCCAGCAGGCCGTATTCCCTTGCCTGGTCAAGTGCTATCTTCAGCCTCTCGATGGCCAGCGGATATTCTGCACGAATATATACCAGCCCTTTATCCGCCCCTATACAGTAACCGTTGATAGCCATAGCCTCGATAACTGAATGGGGGTCACCCTCGAGAATTGAGCGGTCCATGAATGCCCCGGGGTCGCCCTCGTCGGCATTGCAAACCACATATTTCTGATCGGATTCGACCTTGCGTGCTATGTCCCATTTTACACCGGCAGGAAACCCGCCGCCACCGCGCCCTCTTAGTCCGCTATCAATCACAACTTTGGTAGCCTCTTCGGGAGTCATTTCTGTCAAAACCTTACCGAGGGCATTATAACCGTCAGCTGCAATATACTCGTCAATATTCTCGGGATTGATAAAGCCGCAATTTCTCAGCGCTATTCTGAGCTGCTTCTTGTAGAACCCCATATCTTTGGAGTCGCTTATCACCTCTTTCCTTACGGGGTCCTTGTAAAGGAGTCTTTTTACCTGGCGGCCCTTGATGACGTGTTCGGCAACTATATCGGTTGCGTCTTCAGGCTTCACCTCCGTATAGAAGGTATTATCGGGAATAGTTTTCACTATCGGTCCCTTTTCGCAAAAACCGAAGCAACCAGTGGATATTACCTGCACTTCACCGGAAAGGTCCTTGTCGGCCACCTCCTTCTTGAGGTTTTCAAGAAGCTGGTTTGAAGCTGAGGCATGGCAGCCTGTTCCGCCGCATACAAGGAGATGCATTTTGTATTTAGACATTGTTCTGTTCCTTTTGTGTATTATTTTTTATCAATAGTTTCATAATTAACCGGGATTATCCCGTCTACCAGCTCTCCCTGCTTAATATACTTTTCAATTATCTCATCGGCCTTTTTCACGTCAACGAAACCATAGACGACAGGGTCCTGTCCGGGAAGCCTGACCTCAATGGTCGGTTCGGCATAGCAGTAGCCCATACAGCCGGTCTGGGTAACGATGGCCTCAACATTGCGCTTCTCAAGGTTGCCGGTAAAGAATTCCATTACATCCTTTGCTCCCGATGCGATCCCGCATGTAGCCATGGCTACCTTGACCTGCACCATACCCTCGGGGTGCTCGCTTTTCTCCCTGAGGGAGATCGATGACTGAAGCTGCTCCTTCATCTTCTTAAGGTCAGCCAGTGACTTTACTTTTGCCATATCCGTATTTTTATAGTTTTTAGAAATTCTGCAATCTTTTCAGGGATGACAAAGCTATCCCATTAAATATAAAAAATTAATGATTTTTATTATACTTTGTAAATTGTTGTTCAAGCTCGCCCAGATTCTCTGCGATCATCTCCTTCATATATCCGATCACTTTTGGCTCACTCAGCGGCACACCTTCCAGCACCTCTTTCACCTCACGGGTATCAAAGATATATTCAGCCTCTCCGTATTTGTGCCGGTAAACAAAATCCATTTCCGGATTGGCGCCTGCAAGCATGCTTATTACCCCTGCTATATCGCCTTTCGGCGGAAGGTCAATATGCGAAAGGCTGAAAACCGCCGTGACCCTGGTCCCATTGCCCGGTTCAGAGCTTATATCGATCCAGCCCCCGGCCTGAACCGCACTCTGCATCAGCAGTGGTATCCCCATTCCGACCCTTCGGGTTGTCCGCGACGTAAACCACGGATCAGTCAGCTTCTCAACAGTTTCGCTATCCATTCCGCAGCCGTTATCGGTTAAAGTCACCGTTAACCTGTCCGATCCGCGACACTCTTTTGTCTCAACAACAATCAGTTTAGCACCGGCAACCACAGAATTCTGGGCTATGTCAAGTATATGCAATGCTATATCCTTCATGGCGAAACCACTCTCCTTCCCCCTTCACCGGCCAGGGCCATTTTAATTTCGGAAAAACTTGCCTCATTCATTCTGAACAGAGAATGCACCCTCCCGATATCATCCGGAAAATGGGCATCAGAGTTCTGCAGAAATGTGAAATCAGACAGGTACGGGTTATCGCCGAGAAACTCCTTTTTCCCGGTATGCCTTGATATCTCGAGGGCATCTGCCTTTATACCTTCCGGCACAAAACCAAGCTGGCTGATAAGACTGTTCATGCCCCTGTTAATGTGTGCCGGTATGAACAGTCCGCCGAGACTGTGCACCATCTCCTCCACCTGATCAATATCCCTGTCTATTGCGTATACCAGCAGGTTTTCAACCTCGTCGAGAATATTATCATTTTCATCTACGACTACCTGGTGCCCGAACCTCCGGGGATCATTTCTGAAAGGGATCAGAGCGTCATCCAGGAATTCCTGGAAAAGTTTGAGTTGCCGGTCTGTTTCAAAGAACGCGAGGCAGTGGACCTCTTCCCTGGTGGTGACCTCGGCGCCGGTAAGCACGAAAATACCTTTCTCCCTTCCCAGTCTGCGCATCAGAGGCCCGTGCCTTGTTGAATTGTGATCGGTTATACCCAGAATATCTATCTTCTTTTCAACGGCATGGCTGATGATGTTTCGGGGACTCATCTCAAGGTCCCCGCATGGGGAGAGGACTGAATGTATGTGTAAGTCGGCCCTGTAATCATTCATTGTTGCCTGGTTTTTGCCTGGTTTTTCCCTGCCGTTACCGGAAGGCCTATTCCCTGTTCAGCAGGTTGTGAAGCTTCCCGGCCACATCGAATGCCTGCATTCCGGTCCCCAAAACCGGTATACCCTCCATGGCTGCCTGGCCGGCCATATCATCGTCGGGCACAAGCCCCTTGACAAGTATGATTGCCGCAAGATCCTTCAGAGATGCAACTGCGGTTACGTTCCGGTGCGTCTGAAGGGTGATCCATACCATACCTTCAGCAGCGTTACCCATCACATCACTAAGCAGGTCAGAAACATAACCGCCCGTAACTTTCCCGTCGAGGTTTTCTTCACCTGAGAACACCTTTAATCCAAGCTCTTTTACTATATCTGCAACTGTCATTTTTCTTCTGCATTAATTATTTTACAAACTGTTTATGCCTGACCATTTACTGCCGGGCCGGTATTTCAGCAATTCTTGTCAAGCTTGTCCCCTCCCCATACCTCTTTCATGATCCTGAGTGATTCCTCGCATGAGAGTATCCCCCTGTTCTCAAAGATACGCTGCACAAATACACACTGGTTTATCTTTGCATAACCCTGTACAATGTCCTCGGCAAATGCCTGGCAATTGGGCGAGCCGCAAGCGGCACAGTCCACATCAGGGAGACACTTGGTTATCTCTTCAACCCTTTTCAGCTTTTTCATGGCCTCCGACATATCCTCATCAAGCTTGAGCATTGAACGGGGCTCAATGGGACTGATGGTCATCTGCTTTTTCAGAAAATCTCCGGTCTCTCCGTGAGTCACATCATCCACCAGTTGTTCAGCCAGCTTCCTGAGTCTTTCAACTGTAAAAAAGCGGTTTGCCGTGGTAAGTACTCCGCCTGCACAGCTCTCATCGCAGGCCCGCAACTCAAGGAAGTCTATATCCATCATCTCCTCGTTCTCAAGTTGTTCCAAAAAATTGATCACATTGTGTATCTCGTCTATGGCAAGACTTCTTCCGGGTGCATGATCAGATTCTCCACCGGTAAGGCTCCACAGCAAAGATCTTGGTGTAAGCTGCCGTATCTCAGGCACTATGCAGGAATCACCTTTTTCCTGCCTGACCCTGGTATAGGCTTTATTGAATAAGAAATTCATGTTTATTACACCGGTTATCGGGGAATCTTCCTGGCCGACCGGACTTTTAACAGCGGCGATCTTGGCAGCACACGGTGTTATATAGAATATCCCTATATCATTGCCGTCATATCCCTCCTCAATAAGTTGCTCCCTGAATCCCAATGCAGATATGTCAAGAGGGGGCTTGAGATGGATCAGGTTCTCAACAAGTGCCGGGAACCTGACCTGTATAAGCCGCACTATCGCAGGACAGAATGCCGATATCAGGGGGCGGGTACCTTTATGCTTCTCCATGTACTCCATCATCACCCCATAAAGTAACCCGACCCCATGTTCAACCTCACATATATGGGTAAACCCAAGAGCAAGCAACTCACTGTGAATCTGCCTGAGCGAGACATTTTCAGGAAACTGCCCGGTAAGGACGGCAGGCATAAGGGCAACCCTGACCTTGTATTCAAAGATCCTGTTGAAGTCGTCCTGCTCGACAATTATTGCATTAACCGGACATACCCGGTAGCAGAACCCGCAATCAACACACCTGTTGTCAATCAGCACCGCTTTCCCGTTCCTGACCCTGATCGCTTCGGTGGGGCATATATTCATACAATGCGTGCAACCTATGCACACATCCCTGTCAATCTTCAGCGCATGATGGAAATCCGGTTTTTTCATAGTCCGCTTCCCCTTTATAAATATGTTACCATTACTACTCTTGTTCCCTTTCCAACCTCACTGGTAATTTCGAGCTTGTCAACATTCTTCTTTATATTCGGCAAGCCCATACCTGCTCCGAAGCCCATCTCCCTCACTTCAGGAGAGGCAGTGGAAAAACCTTCCTCCATTGCCCTTTCAATATCGGGTATGCCGGGGCCCTTGTCATCTATTTCAAGGCTTATCCTGTCACGGTCTATATCCACCCTCATAATACCGCTCCAGGCATGCGCCACAACATTTACCTCCGCCTCATAAAGAGCCACGACAACCCTCTTTATAATTTTCAGGTCAACATTAAGCTGCCGGAGCTTTTTCTTTACTTCGCTCGAAGCGTAACCAGCCCTTGAAAAGTTACCTCCTTCTATTTCATATTCAAAGTGCATGACATCAGTATACAGGCCCCAAACCGGCCTGATAGAGCAATCCGCTTGTTTTGAACATGGAATACCTGCACTCTATCAATTCTATTCCGCTTTCATTTGCCAGCTCAACCATCTCCGGACTCACCCTTTTGTTTCTTACAAATATAATACAGTTTATGTCAGCCATCTCAGCCGTACGAATAGTTTGCAGCGTTGCAAGTCCGGTAAGCAATACCACGTTGTCATTGCTTAGTGTCAGAACATCGCTCATGAGGTCTGATGCAAAAGCAAGATTAAAGCCATTGCTGCTTACCCCTCCTGTCGTTCCGTTCAAACCCGGCGCCGGAATTCCGTTACCGTTGCCCGTAACCAGCCTGCCGTCGATCGTATCCAGAATTTCCTGCAAAGTCATTAATAAAGTATTTGTTATGATCATTACTGTTAATTATTTCACACTACAAAAATAACCATAAAATCATAACGCGCAAATATTTTTGTGATTTATTTAACACTGTTATTCTTTTCACACATAATTTATAATCATTCTGCCTAGCAAGACTATAGCGCGCCTGTAACTTATCAATCTCATCTATTTTTAGCGCTGAAATACGAAACCTGCTGATTATAAAAAATCCGGCCTGCAGAGGACCGGTTTTCGGAGTACATTTATCTGTTGGCGCCCGTTGAGCTTTCAGGATCACTGCCATTATTAAGAAGAACCGGATCCTGTGGAGTTTACGTTTGCTGGTACCCGATTAGCTTTTGGAATCACAGCCACTCATCAGGAGGGCAGGATTCTGTAGTATATATGTTTGTTGGAAACTAACTTCAGAACACCCTTTTTACAATCTCAACTATATTGTCGGGACGGCTCATCGTATAGTAATGGATTGCAGGAACGCCTGCTCCTTTGAGTTGGGCCGACTGCATCGAAGCCCATTCTATGCCCAGACTGTAAACATCTTTATCTGATTTACAGGCTCTTATCTGCCCGGCCAGCTCCTGAGGTATGGTAACGCCGAACACATCAGGCAGTATATCAAGATGTCTCTTTATGGCTACAGGCTTAAGTCCCGGAATCACCGGCACGCTTATCCCGGATTCCCGGCACCGGCGGACAAACTCGAAATATACGCGATTGTCAAAAAACATCTGGGTAACAATATATTCTGCCCCTGCATCAACCTTCATTTTAAGATATTCCAGATCGGTCTTCATATCCGGCGCTTCATAGTGCTTCTCGGGATAACCGGCAACCCCGACAGAGAAAGCTGTTGGTGCGGGGTCGTTAATATAATTGTCAAGGTAGATGCCCCTGTTCATGTCCATGATCTGGCAAACAAGGTCGACTGCATGTGCATGTCCGCCCTCCTCCGGTTCAAATACACCTGTTTCCCTGTTTCCGTCGCCCCTGATAACAAGAAGGTTGTGAATACCGAGAAAGTCCAGGTCGATCAGGGCATCCTCGGTATCCTGCCTGGTAAAGCCGCCGCAAATAATGTGCGGCACAACATCAATACCGTACTTGTGCTGGATGGCCGCCGCTATGCCAACCGTACCGGGCCTTTTTTTCACCACCCTGGTCCCGCGTGTGCCGCCGGGTTTTGTAATGGTTACCTTTTCTTCACGGTGATAGGTAATATTGATACATGCAGGGTTGAATTCAACCAGCCGGTCTATCGTTCCGTAAACACTCTCTATACTGCTTCCCCTTAACGGGGGAAGCAACTCAAACGAAAGCCTGGTGCCGTTCCCTTCGTAATGCCTGGTAACTTTCATTAATTATCAAAATAATTAACAGATCCGGTCAGGGTAACCACCCCGACCGGTCTGCTAAAATAATATTATTTTATTATCAACAACTCTCAATCCCTGCAAATATGCCATCCAGGGTAAAATGCAATAATCCGTCTCAGGCAAGGTGCTTTACCTTTTCAAACCCCTGCTTCAGATCTGCGATGATATCATCCTTGTTTTCAATGCCTACTGAAAGCCTTATAAGTCCGCTCACCACTCCCGACGACCTTCTCTCCTCCTCTGTAAGCTGCTGATGCGTGGTTGATGCCGGATGGATGATCAGCGTTTTGGCATCCCCTACATTTGCAAGGTGGCTGATCAGCTGTAGGCTGTTTATAAGTCCGTCAGCTGCCCCGGTACCTCCCCTGACAAGGAAGGATAGAACACCACCGAATCCGTTTGTCAGGTATTTTTTGGCCAGGGAATGGTAGGGACTGGAAGGCAGTCCCGGATAATTCACCCTTTCAACCTGCGGATGTTTCTCAAGCCACTTTGCAACAGCCAGTGCATTGTCGGTGTGCCTCTGCACCCTCAGCGACAGCGTTTCAAGTCCCTGCAGCAAAAGAAATGCATTGAAAGGGCTCAATGCGGCCCCGTAGTCACGCAATCCCTCAACTCTTGCCCTTATGCTGAATGCAATATTTCCGAACGGACTGTCACCGCCAAAAGCCTCCCAGAACTTCATTCCATGATACCCCTCCGAGGGTTCCGTGAACTGGGGAAATTTACCGTTGCCCCAGTTGTAGTTACCGCCGTCGACAATTACCCCGCCCACAGAGGTGCCATGTCCTCCTATCCATTTGGTGGCGGACTGCACTACGATATTTGCGCCGTGTTCCAGCGGCCTGAACAGGTAGCCGCATGCACCGAATGTATTGTCAACAATCAGGGGAATATCAAATTTCCTTGCCACTCCCGCAATTGCTTCAAAGTCGGGAACATTGAATTCGGGATTGCCAATAGTCTCAAGATAAATGGCTTTTGTCCTCTCATCAATCACCTTCTCAAAATCGCCTGCCCTGTCGCCGCTCACAAATCTGACACCTATACCCAGCCGCTTGAACTGGACCTTGAACTGGTTATATGTGCCACCGTAAAGGTAAGAGGTGGATACCAGGTTGTCGCCTGACTCCAATATGTTGGTCAGTGCAGTAAACTGAGCAGCCTGGCCCGATGCTGTTGCAACGGCAGCAACTCCCCCCTCCAGGGCGGCTACCCTTTTTTCAAACACATCGGTGGTAGGATTCATTATCCTGGTATAGATGTTCCCAAACTCTTTCAGCTCAAAAAGTGAGGCTGCATGAGCAGCATCTTTGAAAACGTAAGATGTGGTCTGGTATATAGGTACGGCCCTTGACCCTGTAGCAGGGTCAGGCACCTGCCCTGCATGCAGCTGCAGGGTTTCGAACGAAAGTTTCTTTTCTTTTTCCATGATTGTTATTATTAAAGTACAACAGATGTAAGGTCTGAATGGTCCTGAAGTAAAACTTGCCTGTCATTGCCGAAGAAATAGCTGTGCGTAGCCATGACTGCCCTGTTGCAGTCATTTTCCTTCACCACGAAATAGATGGCAGCCGTCGATGCGCCTGCTGCAATAATCTCAACATTGATATTCTCAGCTGCCACTGCCTGGAAAGCCCTGGCGGCAACTCCGTGCCTCTTTGTTATGCCTTCACCGACAAGTGCAACCAGTGCAATATCGTTTATTGTTTCCACATCGCTTATAAGTGACGGGGCATTGACCTTTACTGCCCTTGTTGCCTTTTTCAGGTCCCCGCTTTGCAGCAGGAAGCAGATGGCTGTCTGCGATGTAAAAACCGAAGAAATATTAACCCCCGCTGCATCCATTATCCCGGCTGCCCTGGCCAGGATGCCGGGTTTGATCCCGACACCCGGTCCCTTTAACTTCAATACCGAAAAGTGCCGGCTGAAAGTTATGCTTTTGGGACTGGTAAAACCATTGCCCGGATCAGGCCCTATGAGTGTTGCAGGCTCACCGGAGGGCGAACCTACGTTAAACACCCTTACCGGTATATTTTTGGGTTGGAGCGGCTCAACCGTTCTGGGATGCAGGATCCGTGCACCGAAATATGAGAGCTCGGCAGCCTCACTGTAGGAGAGTAGTTTTATGGTTTGAGGATCAGCTACCACCTTGGGGTCTCCGGTCTGAAAGCCGTCAACATCCTTCCACACATCGAGGCTTGAAGCATCCAGGAGGTACGCAAGCGCCGCAGCCGAATAGTCGGTTCCCCCGCGGCCCAGAAGGGTTATCTTATCCTCATCCGAAACACCGTAAAAACCCGGGACCACAAAATAGCGGTTGCCGGCAAAATGCTTCCCTACCTTTTTGGCAGATTCCTTCAGAAGGATGCTGGATGAACCGAATTCGCCATCTGTAACCAGTCCGATATGCTCCGGCAGCCGGAGAACCGAATCGAGTCCACGTGAAACCATTACTCCGTTAAATATGACAGCGCTTATCCTTTCTCCGAAACTGAGAATTGAATCATGAATGCCCGGGGGCAGTTCACCAATCGCATGAATACCCCTGTAGAGATCAGAGAGCCTGTCCAGCAGGCACTGTACCTCCCTTCCGGTGTCGGCAGCAACCCGGTCATCATCAATATTCAGCTTTATCTGTTCAAAGCAGGAATCGGTCAGAGCCTCAATGCTTCCGGAAGGGAGTTTACCCGAGTCAGCCGCCTCAAATGCTGCCTGCCTGAGCTTGTCAGTTACCCCGTAAAACGCTGATAATACGATCACACAGGGCGTGTTGTATTGTTCCGCAATCCCGGCGCATCTGCCCGGGTCATTTACTGTCTGGAGGTTTGAACCTCCGAATTTAATTACCTTGTAAGACATGACAATATGATTTATTAATTGGAAGTCAGGAATAACATAATCGCCCCCTTACCGGCAGCCTTGGCCGGGAATAAGGCTTATCCACCCTTGTTAAGGCTGATATCAGGAAAGCATGCTGCGCATGCAGCGCATAAACATATGCTTCGGGATGAGAAGCGGAAATTGCGGTATATGTACAAATGCAGGAACCGGGGCGGTTGGTCGCCCTGGCTTGTAAAGATTTAAACTGTAACCTGAATCGTTCATGATCTACGGTTTTGGTTTATAATCCCCCCTGGGGGGCAGGTATTAGCACCATTTCTCCGGTGAGAGGGTTGCTAGAGCTTCAACGAGCCTGTTCTCTCAGCTCTTCTTTATAAATCAAACCCTTTGAAAAACGGGAATGAAATTTTACAGCTGTAAAAGTAATTGTTTTCAACAAAAACCCAAAACATCACCGAAGCTTTTTTATATCCCACTTTAATATCATCCGATACCGGCTTCTATGAAATCAGGCTCCCGATGTTTTTCAAACCTTTAAGATCTGCAGCAGATAAAATTCTTTTACCTGCACTGTACCTGGCCTGAGGTTTGTCCCTCAGGTTAAAATCAAGGCTCATAGACTGGGCGTATGCCCCGCAGGATAGTATCTGCAAAAGATCACCGCGGGAAGTTGCCGGTAAAAGGATATCCTTCCCGAATACATCGGTCGATTCACAAACAGGTCCGACAACATCATACAGTTCCGGGTCACCGGAAGAGTTGATATTCTTTATGCGATGTGTTGCCTGGTAAAGGGACGGCCTCATAAGTTCGGTCATTCCGGCATCGGTAATAACAAAGTTTCTCCCGACTCCCTGCTTGGTATAAAGCACTTTTGTAACGATCCTTCCACACTGTCCTACCAGACTCCTGCCCAGTTCAAACCGCACATCTGTCCCCGAAGGCAGATCAAGGGTGCCATTAAATACAGCAAAAAAAGAGCTGAAATCAGGTACCGGATGCTGCTCAGGATCATTGTAATCAATCCCAAGGCCACCTCCCAGGTTCACCATTCTTCCTCCGTATGCCTCTATCCCGAACTCCTTCCAGATGCTGCTGACCCTTTCACAGAGCCTTCTGTAAGGCTCCAGTGATGTTATCTGGCTCCCTATATGAAAATGAAGCCCCATAAAGTCAACACAATCAGAACCGGCACAAATTTCAAGAGCCTTCCTGAGGTGCGGGAGACTTATACCGAATTTATTCTCGTTAAGTCCGGTAGTTATATACTGGTGAGTTTCCGCTTCAACCGATGGATTCACCCTTAATGCAACCCGGGCTCTCATCCCGTATAAATCAGCGATATACCTTATCACTTCAAGCTCTTCGACAGATTCGACGTTTAAGCAGAAAATGCCTTCGGCAAGTGCAAGCTTTATCTCGTCATCAGTCTTACCAACCCCGGCAAAAACAATTCCACCAGGAGAAAAACCATATTCAAGTGACCGGCGTATCTCATTGCCGCTAACACAATCGGCACCAAGGCCCATATCCCTTATTACCGCCGATACCACCGGATCATTGTTGGCCTTTATAGCATAGTGGATAGAATACCCGTAACGGGCTGCACCTTCTGCTGCTTCTGAGACTGTCTTCTTCAGAAGGTCAAGGTCATAAAGGTAATATGGTGTTCTTAATCCTGTGAGATCATCCATCTGTCACCAGCTTTAGAACGGCTCCCGAAAAGGAATGTGTTGAGTGACCGTAAAATATCCCTGACCTGTTCTGCGGGAACAACAACGGTAATATTGTTCCTGCTCCCGCCGTATGATATCATACTTACGTTAAAGTGCCTCAGAGAATCAATTATCCGGCCGGCCCTGCCGGCATGTTGCTCCAGCACATCGCCCACAACACATACTATTGCCTTTGCGGATTCTGTATCCACTTTCCCCAGTTTTTCAAGCTCCGGCAGGATCGCCGGGAGGCACGTGTCATTATCTATTGTAACCGACACCGAAACCTCCGATGTGGTTATTACATCAATAGGAGTCCTGTGCTTTTCAAAGATAGCAAATATCCGGCTCAGAAAACCATATGCATTAAGCATCCGGTCTGATCTGACCCTGATCACTGTTATTCCGTCCTTCGCCGCAACAGCAGTGATGCCCTTCCTTACCGGTCCCGACCTGATCAGGGTGCCCGGGGCATCCGGCTCCAGGGTGTTTTTGAGCTGAACAGGGATATTATTAATGCTGGCCGGCCATACGCATGCCGGGTGAAGTATCTTCGCACCAAAATATGCCAGCTCGGCAGCCTCGTCAAACGAAAGTTCCCTTATGGGGAATGTATCATCCACAAACCTGGGGTCATTGTTGCGCACACCATCAATATCGGTCCATATCTCAATGGTTTCGGCTTCCAGGGCTGCCCCGGCAAGAGTGGCCGTATAATCACTGCCCCCCCTCCTCAGGTTTGAGGTATTACCTTCGTGATCAAGACAGATATAACCCTGGGTCAGGAAACGTCCCGACGGATTATCACCAACGACAGCGGAGAGCCTCTGTCTCATATCCGTTACCGAGGGTTCACCGTCACTGCCTGTCACCGTAAAGTCAAGAGCATTGAGCCATGTTACCGATATGCCACATGAATTAAGATAAAGGGCGAATATTTCTGAAGTGATTATCTCACCACGGGAAAGCAGCCAGTTTTCATTATGGATACTGTAATCTTCACCAAGGCGGCCGGTTAACATTTCAAAATGACCGGAAACAATGGAGGTCGCCTCCAACGTAGCCTTTTCATTGTCAAACAGGTCGTAGCATGTCAGCTCAAAATGCTTTTTAAGCCCGGCAATAATCTCCGCAACCACTTCCCGGTTGCCAGCCTTCCAGTGACCGGATATATCAACGAGCGAGTTTGTTACCCCGCTCATAGCCGAGCAGATGATGAAACTTTCATCCCTTCTTTTGATCAGTTCTGCTACCTGCCTTATTCTCTCTGCATTTCCGAGGGAAGTTCCCCCGAACTTCATTACTATCATAATACTTTAAACGGTAAAATTTCCTGCAAAGAAAACAAAGCAACCGTTCATTGTAAAATATATTTCACAATTTCACTATTATTAAACTTATTGTTAAAATTTAAACATTGAAGAGCGTCTCCTGAAGAGATAACCAGGATTATGTTTTGGCAGGTGACCAGTCAAATGATATATATTCCATATAATGTTTTGGAAGGTGACCGGGCAAAAAGGCGTCTGTGCAGGATAATTTACTCATTGCTGAACGTCATCTGCGAGTAGCTCTGTACCGTTAAAGGGAAAGAGGGCGCTATCTTCAGGCTTGTCGAGGTAAACCATGTCTCCCTCTTCCAGCCCCTGTTCGACAATCACGAAATTCTCATTCGAATCGCCTGTTATCACTACCTGCCTCGTTCCGTCACTGTGGTATACATATGATATCCCGTCCTGCTCATGGAGTGCAGCCAGGGGAATATATTCAACATCATCGTACGAAGCGACAACTATTGAATTGCTTGAGGTCATTGCAGGGCGCAGGACATAGTCAACCCGGTCAATATGCACCAGTACCTCAAATACCTTTGCCTCAGTGCCGGGCAGCTCCTGTCCCACATTTGAAACTTCCACAACCGTGCCCGAATATGTGCGTCCGGGATATGAATCCACCCCGATCCTCGCCGGCTGTCCGGGTGCAACCCTGGTCACGTCTATTTCACTGACCCATGCACGCGAAACCAGGGATGTCAGGTCAGGCATCACGGCTACCGTGAGATCACGGGGATTTATATTTGAACCGACAGTTCTTTTCTGGCCGCTCCATTCACGGTGATAGATCACCATACCCGACTGCGGGGCGGTTATAACAAACTTGTCCATCACATCTTGAAGAGCCCGGAAGCGCCGTATGCGCCGTTCAAGGTTCAGGGCTGCCTCTTTTACTGTCCCTGAAGCCCTTTTCTCATAAAGAACATAATTTACCCTGGCCTGCTCAAGATCCCGTATCGCCCGATCAAGGTTTATCTCAGCCTGCCTTATAGTGGCGGGCGGCTCATAGGCCGACTGCTCAAGGATCAGCCTTCTCTCTTCGACAGCATGTTCAAGGTTTATAAGCTCATCACGCCTCCTGCTCATCTGGATTGTTGTATCTAATATTGCAGCATTATACTGCGCCTCTTCCCTCAACATCTGATCCTCGAGATCCCGCAATGACAACTCTGCTTCGGTCCTGTCGAGTGTAGCCACCCAGTCGCCCCTGTTGACCTCTGAACCTTCTGGTATAAGATCCTGGATGGGAATACCCCTGAGCCTTATATTCCGGCTCTGCAATTCGCGTGGGGCCTCGATCAGAACCTGGTTTTCCGATTCCAGTTCCCCGGTTACGGTAACAAGTACCTCAAACCTTCCTCCCGGAACCTCAAAAAAATTATGTTCACTACTGTCACTTCCTGTAGTCAGAAAAACTATCATTAACACCAAAAGAACTGAGATTCCTGAACCGATCGCAATATTTTTCCTGGTGATCTTCATTTTTGCTGGTTTATTTTATATAATTTCAATTTCAACCGGCTGGCAGGACCGGATCAGTAAAATGTACCCAACCGTTACATCATAATATGTATAACGACATGGCTCCGGGAAGATTGCCCCGGAACCTGAAACTGCCTAGTCCCATAAGTCCGGTATGCCACCGTATCCCCGTGCACGGGCAGGTGGCCTGTCAAACGGTTCAATGGCGCCCGAATGGACGTCAAACAGCCTTTTCGCTGTAGCCGACATAGCTTCCACCTGGTATGGGTAGGGCCGGTCGGTCACATCCACCAGTCCGCAATTATAATTCTCACCATCGTACCCCCTGCCGGTCAGGTCCTGGTCAGCCCATTGAAAATAAGCGGTGCCTATAAGTCCAGGATGTGCATATGCCCTCTCGGTATAGTACCGGTAGGCTGTACCGCGTTCTTCCTGGCTGTCAACCTGCCAGAGCGCCTGTGCCATGCCCCTGTCCACCGTCCCGAAATGATACTCACCTATGATCATCGGTAGGCCCGAAACCTCAAGTATCCTGTCCATGGTCTCCTGTGGCGGGTAGAGGTCGTAACAGTTGAAGCTGAAGACATCAAAAACGTTGGCGCATATCTCAAGTATCTCCCGGTTTGGCACACCGCCAAAACGCATCCCCAGGTTGAGATGGCCCGGACTGTGCCGCTTAACCGCCTCGTCGACCGTTTCAAGAAACATCCTGAAAGTCTCATATATGAACTGCTCCCTTCTTTCGGGCGTGTCGCCGTTTTCAAGGTATCTTACAAGCTCCTGCCTGATAGCCCTCTCCTCATCAAGTCCCAGTATGATATCGCAGAGCCTCTCCTCGTGGCCCAGCCATGCCGGCTCATTGGCAGTAAAATAGCCTATCAGCCAGGGATTGTCTTTGTAGGGTTCTGTAAACCTTCTTACTGATTCATCAATCCGCCCGGAAAAACCATCGGCATAAACATCGGCAAGCCCCATAAGCTCCCCCTCGATCCCCAGTCCCCGCAACTGCAGCATGAAGGCCTTACGGTTGCGGTTTATGACTTCTGCGGAAGACCAGTTTCCAATGGTATTGATGCCCCACCTCTCCATGCGGGTAAAAATGTTTTCGATCGACTGCTCCATATGGTCAGCACCGTACCTGCGATAAAGGTTCCAGGTGCCGAAATTTGCCACACCGGGCCTTCCGGGGTCAAACCCCTTCCCTTCCGGGGGAAGTTCGCCAAACATATTCCTGCGCTCATTGATCCTTACTGCGTTTCCGCCGCCTCCCGGACTAACGCAGTTAACGGCAACCGACAAAAAAAGGTAGCCCTCCGGATCGACGAACCACCACCGCCCGTTTATCTGCAGGGTGCGAAAGAAACCAGTGCCTTCATCAATACGGGCGTAGCTGTATCCGCCATATTTAGAATAGCCATAATCGCCAAACGGGTTTCCGGAACTGTCTTCAGCCTCCCATTCTTCTACAAGCTGCTCCTCAGAATAGATCTTCCCCTCCCAGTCACCCAGGTTCCACTGCCCGAATTTGTCCATTACAGGAACATCTCCAAGATAGATATCGCCCGGATCTTCAACATGCAGGGAGACAGATCTGAGCCTCAGCACCTGGTCGCCTATCGGGGCCCTCATCCGGATACCTATGGAATCGACTCCCCGCAAGGGGCCGCGCCGTCCCCCCAGGTTTATCCAGCCGGTATTGCGTGGCTGATTATACGTGCCGGCAAGATCGTGCCAGGCTCCGGGGGGTTCGCGGTAAAACCTCAACGGTATGGCAAGCCTGCTCCAGCCGTTAGCCGTATAGCTCATCACCCTGAGCTCATTGTAACCGGTTTCGGTTGTAAACCCTACATGAAATCTCTGTGGCGTTGTTATCATGAACTCCAGCACGACATACTCATACCGGTCCCAGTCCGCCGGCAATCCGGGGGAAATATCCTCCAGGGCGAACATCCTGCCCGATACCTCCCGGCTGCTGTCAAAAACTATCTCAACATAATCGCTTTTGCACGATACCATTGCAATAAAGGTGACCAGCAAGGCCCAGACCCTCACTTTTTTAACGTTGGGCAGAATATTGCCTTTTTCTGAATTTTCCATAAAACATGCAGTTTTTATTCCCTGTGATAATTTATTTGCTATCAGATCGTGGCGGTTCGCTTTTAAGTGCCCGGCTGACGGCACCGTCGAATGAGTAAACATCATCATACCAGTAAACATGCCCGTCAGCGGCCCTGGCCGTTATATAAACTATTTCGGCAGGCACAGTCCTGCTGATGTCGATTATTAGATTTTCTCCCTCTTCTATCTCCTCCTCAAGCCTTTCCATTGTCCACTCCTTATCGTGTTCAAGCAACCATTCAGCCAGCCTCAGGGGATCTTCAACCCTTATACACCCTGAGCTCAGGGTACGCTTATCGCGGATAAAGAGATGACGGTCAGGGGTGTCATGCATGGTTACATAGTAAGGGTTAGGAAGCTCTAATTTAATATTTCCCATCTGGTTGTACGGTCCCGGCTCCTGTCTTATGATATAGGGAAACCCGTTATCGAAATCACTGTGCCAGTCCACCGAATCCGGATCAACCACAGAGAAGTCTTCACTAAGCACTTTCATATTACGGCTTTCGAGGTAACCAACATCCTGCCTTATAGCAGGCAGGATATCATCTTCAAGCATACCGGGAGGGACTATCCAGTAGGGGTTGAGTTCAATCCATTTTATTGCCGATGCAAAGACCGGTGTGGGCCTTTCATCGGTCCCCACTATTACCTTCAGGCTGAATTCAGGGTTGCCTTTTTCCAATGCATACAATTCAAAAGAAGGTATATTCACCCTTAGGATACGTTCAGGCATATCTGCCGGCATCCATCTCCACCTGTCAAGGTTGGCTTCAATTACATCCATCAGGTCGTACAACGGAATATTCATTGCAACAATGACCTTTTCATCAACAATTCCGTCATCCGGAAGTGAGTGACGCCTCTGGAACAGCTCAACCTGTTCCAGCAGCGGCCGGTCAAACAGCTCTTTGTCCATGCTGCCGCCGGCAGGATCACCCTGCTCTGCAGCAAGCCTGGACCTGAGCCGGGGAATATCAGGATGCCTCATGCCTTTTTCAAGACTATCCAGGGACGTGCTGAAATGATCCCATCCACCTTCTTCACCGATCCCCCTGTATTTTTCAAGTGATGACCTAAGGTTGCGGTATTCATTATGAGCGGGAAGCAGAGAGAGAAGGTTTTCCTCAACCTGCATATTTATCAGGCTGCTGTCGACAAAATGCGGCCAGTATATAACTGTCTCAGCATCCCTGACATTCCAGACAGGAAGGAATTCCCGGCGATCTGTCTTGCCACCGGCAAAGTGGGCGGCAAGAGTAAGGAATGCATCGGTAAGCAGAATGTCAAAGACCACGCTATCTGCAATTTTTGCCTCTCCCGCAAGCATAGTGTCAAGCAGATATTCAAGGGTGTCGATATGATAATCTTCCGGGTTAAGACCCTCCCTGTATGAGTATCTTACAGTATTGATCAGCTGGTCAATATTTTCCAGGTTATCCCATTTGGCACGTAAAAGGCCTTCTTCCCTTACATATAGCCGGGCAAGAATTACAGGATTGAATACTGCATTTTCGTATAGTCCGTCAGTATCATCCTCAAAATTTACCAGGTAGCCCTCCATGATTTCCGAAAACTCACGGGACACCCTGCCGGGGTTGCATCCAGCCAGCAACAAAAGCACCGTGAGCAGGGTCACCGCCGTTGGCAGCACTATCCGCGCCACTCTTTCAGTATTTCCTGAAAATAAGGATTGCATTCAACGATCATTTATTTAGTTAATCCGGTCAGCCTTACTAAACAAAGAATGACTTTCCATATTGATCTGTACTGTCCGCCACATACTTACGCGGAGGCATACCTGCTCATCAGTGATTCTCCATGCTGATATGTGTTATTCGCCACAGAAATGCCCGGTTATCAAACCCCTTCAACAATGATCATTCCGGTAGTTGCCGCTCTTTGCCGGATCTCCCTGGCAAATGTGTATTGGTCGGATTCCCACCACTCCCTGGCACGTTCGACAGATGGAAACTCCAGAACAACTATCCTCTCAGGGTTCCAATCCCCTTCCAGGTTTTGAACCCTGCCCCCGCGGGCAAGGAATTTTCCTCCGTATGCCTTCACCGCAGCCGGGGTATGCTTTTTATATTCCTCATATTCGCCGGGATCGGTTATCTTAACATCAACTATCACATATGCTGCCATAATGATTATTTTTGAGGTTGGACAGATTATTACATTCTCAAAAATATAACCTAATTTTGAGAATATATAATTACCCGTGATAAAAGGTCTGTTTATGGGAAAAGCGATAGTAAAACTCAATATTGCCACATACGCCTATGAAGAGTATGTTGTGGAGGTCCCCTGCAAGAAGGATGATGTTGAAGAGATAATCATTGCCAGGGCCTGGAAAATGCTCAAGGAGCAGGAAGGGGGATCGCTTCCTTACGGCCACCGCAATGCTGAGATTATCAAACGAACCGACTGAACTGTTTGCAGCACCATTATTAAACCTTTCGGTAAGCAGGCTCTGATTCGGGCCGGACTTTAACCATTTGGCTTCAAACCTTTACCGGCTAAATCAAAAGAGGCCATCCCGGTCTGGAGACAGCCTCTTTTTGTATTTGCAGTCAATATTTCCGGTACTGATTAGTACCTGTGCCGTGCCTTGTAATGAGTGTGCAGAAGCTCATGCGACTTATGTCCGCAGGGCTCCCCGAGGAACTCCTTATAAATGGCTGCTACCTCGGGATTCTCATGCGATTTCCTGATAGGCTTGCCTGAATCTTCCATATAGATCGCCTCGGTGCGTTTTTTCCTGATCTCCATGTTGGTCGGTATCGGCTGGCCACCGCCACCAATACAGCCACCGGGGCACGCCATAATCTCAATAAAATGGTAATCTGCCTCACCCGATTTAACCTTCTCCATTACCAACTTGGCATTTGTCAGTCCGTGAGCAGTTACAGTCTTGAGTTCCGCACCTTCAAGGAAGCTCCAGTCCGGCAAAGTTCCCTCTATTTTCACGGTGGCCTCCTTCACACCGTCCATACCCCTTACCGGTGTTATATTTAGATTCTCAAAAGGCACCTCGCGTCCTGTGACGATCTCATATGCAGTACGAAGGGCAGCTTCCATAACACCGCCGGTTGCTCCGAAGATAACTGCGGCTCCTGATGATTCGCCCATAATGCTGTCATAATTGTCCTCAGGCAACCCGTTGAAGTCCAGTCCTGCCTGCTTGATCATCCTGGCAAGCTCACGGGTGGTAAGCACGTAATCCACATCCTTGTAGCCGCTGCTCCTCATCTCGGGCCTGTCGGCCTCAAATTTCTTGGCAACGCACGGCATGATGGAAACAGAAACGATATTTTCAGGGTCAATTCCCCTCTTCTGTGCATAATAGGTCTTCGCCAGGGCGCCGAACATCTGTTGCGGTGACTTGCACGTTGAGAGGTTGTCGAGATATTCCGGGAATGTATGTTCTATGAACTTGATCCAGCCCGGTGAACATGATGTTGCCATAGGGAGTTTAGCGGTTGGGTCCTTGTCCACCAGCGCCTTCTTCAGCCTGGTGAGAAGTTCTGTACCCTCTTCCATTATAGTGAGGTCGGCTGTAAAGTCTGTATCAAGAACCGAGTCGAAACCTACTCTCTTAAGGGCTGAAACCATCTTGCCGGTTACAACCTTGCCAGTTTCAAGTCCCAGGTCCTCACCAAGAGCAACCCTTGTTGCAGGTGCCGTCTGCACCACAACATGTTTATTCTCGTCGTAAATGGCATCCCATACTTCATCCACATAGTTGCGCTCTATAAGCGATCCTGTCGGGCACCGGTTGATACACTGCCCGCAATTGGTACATACCACATCAAACATGGAATTTTCAAAGAAGGTCGATATCTTCATCTTGTCTCCCTTGTATGCAACACCAAGCGCACTCACATGCTGCAGCTCCTCACATGTCCGCACACAACGCTGACAACGGATGCACTTACTGTCATCCTTAATTATCGAAGGTGAAAAATCATCGATAGTGTAATTCTTGAGAGGGACAAGATCCAGGTAAAGCGACTCGCCTGAGGTTTTGTATTCGCTTGCCAGATCCTGCAATTCGCACTGCTTGTTCTTGTAACAGTTGGTGCAATCGGCGTTGTGCTCTGACAGCAACAATTCAATGATGTTCTTCCTTGCTGACCTTACCTTAAGGGTGTTGGTTTCAACCTCCATACCCTCCGATACGGGCATTGCGCAGGAAGCTACAAGGGCTTTTGCTCCGGTTACTTCCACAACGCACACCCGGCAGTTGCCGGCAACGCAAAGATCCTCATGGTAACACAGGGTAGGTATATGGACATTAATGGCCCTGGCTGCATCAAGTATGGTTTTGCCTTCTTCAACCTGAACATCTACACCGTCTATCTTTATATTTATATTATTAGCCATTTTTCTGTTTTTAATGGTTTAATTGCAAATTAATATATCATCTCTTCCCTGAAGTTATCAACTATTGAGCTGAAGGAGTTGGCGACCGACTGGCCAAGTCCGCATTTCGAGGCCAGCTTCATGGTCTCGCTCAGTTTCATAAGCTGATCCAGGTAGGCAGCTTTCTGCTCGCCTTTTTTGACAGCTTCAATGCCTTTGATAAGCTGCTGGCACCCTACCCGGCAGGGTGTGCATTGCCCGCATGATTCTTCCTCGAAAAACTCAAGGTAATTATGCAGTACATTGTACATTGACCGTGATGAGTTGAACACTTTCATCGATCCTCCGGTTGGAACTCCTTCAAATCCGATAATGGTATCATTGAATTTCTTACGCGGCACACAAAAACCGGCAGCTCCTCCAACCTGCACCGCCTTGGTATCGCCATCGCCAAATTCCTCCACAAAATGGTCAAGCGACATACCCAGCTCCAGTTCATAAATTCCGGCAATGGGAGTATCACCGGAAACAGAGAAAACCTTTGACCCCCTGGAATCGGAAGTGCCCAGCTCCTTGAACCTTGTCGGACCGTGCTTGCATATCATAAAGGCATATACAAGGGTCTCGACGTTATTTATAACTGTCGGTTTGTTCCTGAATCCTGCAATGGTCGGATAGGGAGGCTTGTTCCTGGGCTCTCCGCGCTTTCCTTCCATCGATTCAAAAAGAGCGCTCTCCTCTCCGCATATGTAGGCGCCGCTTCCCATCTGTATTATAATTTCGAAATCAAGCAGATCCTTAATTTCCTTGTGAAATACATCCAGCGCCTTGGTCAGCTGCGGCAAAAGGAACCTGTATTCCCCCCTCAGATAGATATATCCTTTCTTGGCACCTATTACTTTGGCACACACAGCCATACCCGAAAAGACCTTGCTTGGAACCTTGAACAATATCTCCCTGTCTTTGAAAGTGCCGGGTTCTCCTTCATCGGCATTGCAAATCACAAAGCGCTCGTCGGAAGGTTGTTCGGCTGTGAATTTCCATTTAAGTCCGGTTGGGAAACCAGCTCCGCCCCTGCCCTTGAGGCCCGATTCAAGTATGTCGTTTATGACCTCATCATTGCTCTTGCTGAAGGTTTTCTCTAGCACTTGCCTGCAATCGCAATCCTCATGGAAGATAAGATCAATTCTCTTTAACTTTTTATATGTCATGGCGAGATTCTCCTTTATTTTTAATGTTTTTATTTATTCTTTAGCGTAATCCATAATGATCTCGATCACCTTCTCCTCGGTCAGGTTGGTATAGGCCTGATCATTGATAAGCATTGCCGGTCCTTCATGACACCATCCCATGCAGTTTGTTTCGAGAAGCGTGAATTTATTGTTCTGGGTTGTTTCACCAAGCCTGATCTTGAGGGTTTCTTCGATTGCCTGTATAATTCTGTTCTTCCCTTTCATGTCGCAGCTTATTGTACGGCACACCCTTACAACATACTTGCCTCTGGGCTCGGTGTCAAGAAAGGAGTAGAATGTAGCAGTACCATAAACCTGCGCGGCAGACAGGTCAAGCTCCCGGGCAACTTCAGTCAGCGCCACATCAGACAGGTATCTCTCCTGCTCAACTATGCCTTGTAAAATATGGAGGAGATTCTCCCTCTTCCTGCCATATTTTTCGGCCAAACTTTTTACTAATTCCTGAACTTCTGGCATTGTTTTCTTTTATTTAATGATTATTACTGTATTGTTACAATCTTAACATTGTTATTTTTATAACACTAATATATATTCCAAATCTCGTTTTGGCAATCATAAATTTATTATTTGAATTATACCGAAACCATAATAAAAATCATGTTTTCGGTCTTTTACCGGCGAACCGGAAATTTAAAACCGGATTAAATAAAGAGTTGGAAGCAGTCAGGGTACAAGGTGCATCTCCTCAAGCAGGTATCCGGCACCTGCATATACATCTGTAATATACAGTATATAATTTACATCAACACTGATATTACGGCACACTTCGGGATCGAACATAATATCGCTCATTGTACCCTCCCATACACGGTCAAAATTTACCCCGATGAGGTGCCCGTTGCCATTGATAACCGGACTGCCGGAATTACCTCCCGTTGTATGGTTGGTGGCAATAAACGAGATCCTGATCTCACCGGGCCGGGCAAATTCACCGTACCCTGTTCCATCGTACAGTTCCTTAAGCCGTTCCGGTACAGTATAATCGGGCTCGCCAGTCTGATACTTCTCCATAACCCCCGAAAGCGTGGTGTAATAATTATAGCTGACAGCGTCCCGGGGATAATATCCACCAACCTGGCCATAAGCAACCCTGAGTGTACGGTTGGCATCCGGATAAAATGCCCTGTCCCGGTCCATTTCCCTGAGCCCCTCAATATAATACCTGTATAAAATATTGAGCTCGCTGTTTATATCCTGCCTTTCAACAATCACATGATCATTGTAGACCGCACGAATATCCCTGATAACGCAAGTCATGGGATCGTTCCTGATAATACCGGCAGCATCTTTATCAAAGTCACCAACAAGTGCAGAAAGTTCATTCTCCCTTGCAAAAACCGTATTGCTGAGAAGGTCCTCTACAAATAACCTGAAGTCGCCGCTAAATTCAGCATCGACGGTGTCGAAGAAACCGGGGTAAAAGTCCGTATCAACATTATCTCTGTACATCTCAAGCATCCTGATAAAGATCTCCTGGTCGACAGGCAGATGATAATCACGGTAAAACCCTGCAATTGATCTTTCCAGCTGAGGAATAAAGTCATGCACCACATTTTCAAAGTCTTCGTCAGACAAATCGGCAACGCGGACAAAATCACCTGCAAACCTTACCAGCTCGATAGCCAGCAAAGCTTCCCGGCCATAGTCAAAGGGCAGGGTATAACGTTCAAGAGCGGTATATAGCGAATCAAAAGCCGGCATGATATACCCATACCTCATCTCTCTTTCAGGACACCCGCCGGCCCATCTGACAAACCTTTCCTCAAGCTCTCTCTTTCGCCCCACAGCATCCATTCTTGCCAGACCCCTGTTCTCACCTGCCCACCTCTTCCAGGCATTACTCACTCCTGCAAACTTCGATGCATACTGAATCCTCACTGTATCATTGCGTTCCATCTCACGGCCCATTATATCAAGCCTTATATCCCTCAGCCGGATGTTATGCGGATTGCTCAGGCCGGTAATAAGGCCTACTGCATGAGATGTAAGATACTGGCTGGTACTTCCGGGAAACCCGTAAACCATTGTAAAATCACCTTCCTTTACCCCGCCGGTGGAAACGGGTATATGTGCCCGCGACCTGTATGGCGTATTTGAAGGTGAATATCCAGCCGGCTCGTTATCATCTCCTGCATATATCCTGAAATAGGCAAAATCGCCGGTATGCCTGGGCCACATCCAGTTATCGGTATCACCCCCGAACTTCCCGACAGATGAGGGCGGCGCCCCCGTTAACCTTACATCTTCAAAAACATCATAAACAAAAAGATAAAATTCACTGCCATAGTAAAAGGCGCTGACCTCGGCAGTAAAACGGGTCCCCTCGACAGCCTCATGCCTTATCCTTTCAGAGGCCAGTATAATCGCAGCCCGGCGTTCATCCTCGGTCATATCATCATCTGTAAGCTCAAGCACCCTGCCGGTTACATCTTCCATCCGTACCAGGAATGTAACTGTCAACCCGGGATTGGGCAATTCCTCCTCTTCCGACATAGCCCAGAATCCATCTGTCAGATAATCGTCCTCCACGGTGCTGTGAGACTGGATCGCCCTGTAAGCGCAGTGATGATTCGTCAGTACGAGTCCCCGACCCGAAACCACCACCCCGGTGCATCCTCCGATCCTGACAACTGCATCCTTCATGCTCGTTTGGTTAATACTGTATATATCTTCGGCTTCAAGCCTGAAGCCTTTGTCTCTCATCTCCTCTATATTGTATTTGTCAAGAAAAAGAGGAAGCCACATTCCCTCTCTGGCATTACCGGGAAGGAAGACTATCAGCAGAGCGAAAGCAAGGAAAACGTTACGGATCATTTTTACTTTTTTTATAATGGCTAATTGGGAATTTATCATTGTTCAGAACTTCATCAGCTCACTGTAAAGCATGTCAACCGGAAGTCCCATTACATTGAAGTAGGAGCCCCTGATCGATTTAATTGCCACTAAACCTATCCACTCCTGGATACCATAGGCTCCGGCCTTATCATAGGGGTCACAATTATCTACATACCAGTTAATCTCATCGTCAGTCAGATCACGGAACCATACCGATGTGGCCGAGGTGAATGAAACAGATTTATGGCTGTTCCTGAGGCAGACACCGGTGATCACCTGGTGCCTGCGACCGGACAGCTCTTTAAGTATTGCTATGGCATCATCCCGTCCGGCCGGTTTGTCCATTACCCTCTTCCTGCACCAGACAATGGTATCGGCAGTTATCAGCAGGACATCATCACCGGCAATCCCCTTGTATGCATCTGCCTTCTTACCAGCAAGGAACAGGGGTATCTCACTTTTATCAAGATACCGTGGCCAGGTTTCATCAGCGCCCTGATTACCTGCAACCTCAAAATCAATCCCGAGCTCCCTGAGCAGGGACTGCCTCCGTGGTGACCCCGATGCAAGGACAATCCTTGTGTTTTGGAACTTTTCCCTGAGCAAAGGTAGTGACATATCTAAAAACCTTTTAACACAATGTACCTGACAAGCAGTGAATAGAGCAGGCCCATAAGCATTATGATCTTTGACAGGTGGTTTGCGAAAGTGTAATCCTCTCTTGTTTTTGCCCTGATCACCCTGTAAAGAAGCAGCATAAGCGGCAGGAAGAGAAAAAGCAAAAACCAGATCAGGCTCAGGTAATCTATATTTCCGGAAAAACCAATCCTGAGGTAAACATAATAGAGAAAAGCAAGCGAGGCAATGACAAGTAGGATCAGTGCACCAATGATGATCCTGGTATTACCTTTACCGAGTACAATTGGAACGGACCTTCTCCCCTGTTCAGTATCACCTTCAAAATCTTCAATGTCCTTCACCAGTTCCCTTATCATGGTTGTCATGAAAGCAAAGTAGCCAAACGAAGCGACCCATGCGAAAATATGACTGAACCCGGGGTGGTAGAAGCCGGGAATCTCGGTGTACTCCCTGCTAAGCATTGGTATTTCGAAGATCACTACCATGACCGGCACCATGGCTGTAAGCGATGCTATTATTATATTGCCAACCAGAAACCGGCGGTTATAAGTTGTTGAATAGAACCACAGTAGTCCCGCAACCATAATAAAGAAAAATCCCAAAAGTGGTATCCCTATATGGAATGCGAGGTAAAAACCTGCTGCGACACCTGCAAAGTTAAGGACCCAGTGGAGAATGATGGCCGTTCTTCTTCCTATATAACGCCCAATTACTACCGTACCGGGACGATTAAGCATATCTGTACGGGTATCGAAATAATCATTTATTACATATCCGGCAGCTGTTATCATAATGGTGGCAAGAACCAGCAAAAAGAAATGAAACCCGTCAAGCTGAAGCTCAAACCCGTTGACAGCAAGCAAAGGCTCTACTATGGCAAACCTCATAAGATACTGGGTTGCCGCAACAATAAGCAGGTTCTTGTACCTGATCAACCGAAGGTATGCTTCCATATTACCAGTTACAATATCTTATTATCAACTCTCAATCCGAACTACTGTCAGAGTTTTCTGCCTTCGCTTCAATGATACTATCAGAGATAAGACGGTAGAGATGCTTTAATTCCGGTGAGAAAGATAGCAAATCCAGATGCTTTTTAATAATTATCATATCATTTCTTGCGGCGGGACCTGTCTGCACCATCGCCGGAGAACTTTCCGAGGCTTTCTTTGCGGTTTCCATTACCAGGGGATGAAGTATTTCAAAGGGGACACCAGCCCTTGCAGCAATCTTCCCGGCCAGGACATACATATGATTTGTGAAGTTGCTGGCAAAAACCGCGGCCAGATGCAACATCATCCTGCTTTCAGAATCCAGCTCGTAAACAGTGTCGCTTACAGAAGAGGCAAGATCACGTATCCGTTCAAGACTGGCCTCATCGCCGGCCTCAATGCAAAAGGGCACACCGTACTCCCGCAGATTCCTCCCGGCCGTTAAAGTCTGCAACGGATACAACACCCCATATTCGGACGAACAACCGGAAAGAATACTCATTGGTATACTGCCTGCAGTATGTAAAATCATCCCCTTTCCAAAAAGTCCTTTTTCTGAGAACTTAATTAATGCTTCATCCGGTATTGCAGCTATCTGTATGCCTTGTGCTGCCCGGATATCATCTGTATTGCAGGTGTAGCGGCTGTTAAGAAGCTTTCCCAGTTTTTCGGCATTACCTGCAGTACGGCTGTATACCATCTCTATGCAATGGCCTGCAGCATGCAGGGATGATGCCAGGAAGGCCGCAACATTCCCGGCACCTATCATTACTATTCTCTCCTTAACGTGCAAATTCAGGTGTCAAAATTATATTTCAGCGAACCAAGGTTTTTTATGTTAAATCTCCTGATATATTCTGCTTTTTCAAGATTTGCGGCCCTGGCTATATCAACAAAAGAAGATGCCGCCAGCTGGTATTTTTCATCCCTCCTTGCGTCCCTGAGCAGCAGGTACCCCATTATAATGTTGCCGGCCATCTCAACAAGACGCCTGGCATGGAAATCAAGATATTCACCATCGTTTGCCTCGATTACATGTGCCGAGTACTTTTCAAATTCCGCAGTCATCTCTTCAAGCGGCGGCTTCAGGTACTCAAGCTCAGGCTTAAGGGTTTCTTTTTCATAAATATCCCTGATGGCAGCCAGGTATGTTCCGGAGGTCACTCCCCTTATGGCCGCCACAACCTGCAGTTGCGATGTACCTTCATATATGGATGTTATCCTTGCATCCCGGTATATCCGTTCGACAGGAAAATCCTTCATAAATCCCGCTCCACCGTGAACCTGCAATGCATCATAGGCTATCATGTTCGAATATTCGCTTGAAACAAGCTTTAGCAGCGGGGTATATACATCGGATAGACGCTGGTATTTTTTCTGTTCAGCACGCTCATCAGCTTCAAGCTTTCTCTCCTCTGAAATTGCATTATAGTTTTTGTATACATCAACAAACCTGGCGGTCTCATAGAGCAATGAACGCATTGACTTGATCTTCACCTCCATCAGTCTTATCATCTCATAGACTGCAGGGAATTGTATAATGGGCCTGCCGAACTGGGTACGCTCTTCCGCATACTTGAGCGCTTCACGGTAAGCAGCTTCTGATATTCCGACCGACTGTGCCGCGACCCCAAGACGTGCGCTGTTCATTAGGGCCATGACATATTTGATCAATCCGAATTTCCTGTTGCCTACCAGTTTAGCAGGGGCATTCCTGAATACAAGCTCGCATGTGGGAGAGCCTTTGATACCAAGTTTATTCTCAATACGCCTTATTGTAACTGCTTTCTCCTTCCGGTCATATACAAAAAGAGAGAGCCCCCTTCCATCGGTGGTCCCGTCCTCAGACCTGGCAAGTACAAGTGATATATCTGCATCACCGTTGGTGATGAACCTTTTTACACCATTGAGATACCAGGTATCACTCTTCTCATCATACGTTGCCTTGAGCTGCACTGCCTGAAGGTCTGATCCGGCATCGGGCTCGGTAAGGTCCATAGCCGCCGTCGCCCCCTTGTTGAACCTGGGCAGGAACTCATCGCGCAGCTCCTCCGAACCAAATTCGTGTATTGTCTCTGCACAGTCCTGCAAGCCCCAGATATTGGCAAAACCAGCATCAGCCCTTGACACGATCTCCGCCGCCATTACATATGGAACCATGGGAAAATTGAGTCCCCCGTATTTCCTGGGCAGGGACATTCCAATCAGTCCGGCTCTCGTAAGAGCTTCATGATTTTCAGCTGTACCGCGTGCATATTTTACTTCATTGTCAACCAGCGAAGGACCTTCGGCATCGACAGATTCAGCATTTGGAGCAATGACGTTTGCGCAAATATCCCCAACGATCTCCAGAACCTTGTCATAACCATCCATGGCATCCTCGTGATCCATAAAAGCATAATCACAACTCTCCTTTTCAGCAAAATCAAGCTCCTTGAGCCTGACTATCTTTTTCATCATGGGGTGTCCCAGGTGAAATTTCAGGTCGCTGTTGTCATTATAGAAGTTTGCCATTATTTTGTATTCTTTTGATAATACTTGATCATTTTCGGGATTATATCAGTAAGATCGCCTACAATAGTATAATCGGCAATCTGGTTTATAGGGGCATCCGGATCGTTGTTTATGGAGATGATTATGGAGGACTGGTCCATGCCGGCCCGGTGCTGTATCTGTCCGGATATCCCGCAGGCAATATAAAGCCTGGGGCGCACTGTCACACCGGTCTGCCCCACCTGCCTTTCATGCCCGATAAAACCGCCGTCAACCGCTGCTCTCGAACCAGCCACCTCACCACCGAGAACGCCGGCCAGATCAAAGAGAAGCCTGAAGTTCTCCTTTGAACCAACACCATACCCTCCGGCCACAATTATCCCGGCGCTTTTTATGTTAACCTTCCGTTGCTCAATATGGCGCTCAATAATTCTAACCACAAAATCATCATCGCTAAGCCATTTACCAGCATCGATCGTCTTGACCCTGCCTTTACGATCCTGTGCGCTTATCTCTTTCTTCATGACGCCTTCACGAACAGTCGCAAGCTGGGGCCTTGTTTCCGGGTTGATGATGGTTGCAATGATATTCCCGCCAAAAGCCGGCCTGATCTGGTAAAGAAGATCCTTGTAAACCTCGCCGGTCTTGTTTTCTGTATGATCGCCTATTTCGAGCGCTGTGCAATCAGCTGTAAGTCCGCATTTCAAAGCCGATGCGATTCTGGGTGCCAGATCCCGTCCCACCGAAGTAGCGCCAAGAAGCCCGATCCGGGGCTTCTCCTCCCTGAAAAGTCCGCTCAATATGGCAGAATGGGGCAATGTCTGGTAAGGATACAGCCTCTTGTCATCAGCAATATGTACCACATCTGCCCCGTAGGGTAAGATCTGTTTCTCTACACCCTTTAAGCCTGAACCAATAACTGCAGCTTCAAGACTGCACCCGAGCCTGTCGGCAAGGGAACGGCCCTTTGAGAGCAGCTCCAGGCTAACCTCTGCAACCTGTCCCTCTTCAATTTCACAATAAACAAAAACGTTGTCCACCGTTAACTTTTTTAGGTTAAAAAAAAAACCTGCAGCAGCAACTGCCAGGCATCTTCAGCAAATACCAGTCTACCCTATTGTATGACTGTCAATAAGCTCCTTCATCAGGGCTTCAATATCATTTTCACTTCCTGACAGCACTTTGGAATCACGGCCCGTAAAAACTACGTTCTCAATCTTTCTTACCTTGGTAGGCGATCCCGACAGTCCGAGCTGATCAACATCGGCGCCAACATCACTCACCCCCCATTCGTCGATTGTCAGATAAGGCCTGTCCTTTCGCAACTGCAGGTAATCCTCGCTGGTATCCTGCAGTTCTCCCAAAGTTCTTGCATGCCGGTATTTAATAGTATACCTGGCATTCCTTGACCGGCAGGCCGGGGCCGAGCTGTGTACGGTTAAAACAAGCGGCATCGGCGCCTCCACGGTCTCAACGCCTCTCTCAAGTCTTCTCTTGATCGTAATCCGGCCCTTGCTGACCGACAATATATCCTCGGCATAGGTAACCTGGGGTAAACCCAGCTTTTCAGCAACCTGGGGGCCTACCTGAGCCGTGTCACCGTCAATAGCCTGCCGGCCTGCAATAACAAGGTCATAAGGGGCAATTTTCTTTACCGCCAGTGACAGGGCATAGGATGTCGCAAGTGTATCAGAACCGGCAAATTTTCTGTCGGTCAACAGGATACCCTTGTCGGCACCCCGGTACATTGCCTCACGGATTATCTCCGCTGCACGACCGGGCCCCATAGTCAGAATCGTAACGGTTGCACCTTCGTTTGTGTCTTTGATCCTTAATGCAAGTTCCAGCGCATTCAGGTCCTCCGGATTGAATATAGCCGGCAGGGCTGCCCTGTTGACAGTCCCGTCAGCTTTCATGGCATCTTTGCCAACATTCCTGGTATCAGGCACCTGCTTTGCCAGTACAATAATCTTAAGTCCCATCATTCAATGATCTGTTTGTTTGTCAATTATTGCTTCCATTCTGCGGGGTGGATGGTCTCACCTTACCAGAGAAGGCGCTTCCGGATGCTGCCCGGAAAACGAAGAGACAAATATAAAAAAAAATAACACCATACAAAGACAAAACCCGGCAGTAAGGCCGGGTTTTATAATCTGCTTTGAATCAATCAGGCCTGTGCCGAAGGTCCGCCAAAATTCATTGGCATTCCAGGGCTGCCTTTGCCTTCCACTTTCTTTATCGGGCCATGGACCGATTCAAACTTTGCAATATTCTCCTTGAGCGCATGCAGTAATCGCTTTGCATGCTCAGGTGTGATAATGATCCTTGATTTAACGCTGGCCTTCTGTATCCCGGGAACCACCCTTACAAAGTCAAGAACGAACTCAGAGCTGGAGTGGGTGATCACCGCAAGGTTTGAATATGTTCCCTGTGCTACCTCCTCCTTCAGCTCAATGTTTATCTGGTTTTGCTTTTTGGATTCTTCCATCTGCCAATAGTTTTATTGCTCGGTTACACCCACGTCACTGGGCTCCTTTTCCTTTTCAGACATCAGTGCATCATACTCCTCCCTGGATCCTACAACCAGTTTGCCAAACTCCTTCTGACCCGTGCCGGCCGGTATCAGGTGACCAACTATTACATTCTCCTTCAGACCCTCAAGATGATCAACTTTACCGTATATGGCAGCTTCATTGAGAACCTTGGTGGTTTCCTGGAAGGATGCCGCCGATATGAACGACTTGGTCTGCAGTGCCGCCCGGGTTATACCCTGGAGTACCTGGCTTGAAGTCGAAGGTATGGCCTCCCTGGAGGTAACAAGCTTCATATCCTTTCTCTTCAGCACAGAGTTCTCATCACGCAGCTTGCGTGCGGTAATAATCTGCCCGGCTTTTAGTGTAGCGGAATCACCCGGATCAAGAACAACCTTCTTGCCGTATATCCAGTCATTCTCATCCATGAACTCCCACTTGTCAACAATCTGTTTTTCAAGGAACTTTGTGTCGCCAGGATCATCAATGGATACTTTCCTCATCATCTGGCGCACGATTACCTCAAAGTGCTTGTCATTTATCTTAACACCCTGCATCCTGTAAACCTCCTGCACCTCGTTAACGATATACTCCTGTACCTTCGTCGGCCCCTTGATCATTAGTATATCTTCCGGTGTAATGGCGCCGTCGGAGAGGGATGTTCCTGCCTTGACATAATCGCTCTCCTGGACAAGTATCTGTTTTGCAAGAGGTATAAGGTATTTCTTTAGCTCGCCGGTTTTCGACCTGATACTAATCTCCCGGTTTCCGCGCTTGATCTTACCGAACTGCACCTCACCGTCTATTTCACTGACCACAGCTGGGTTTGAGGGATTCCTTGCCTCAAACAGCTCGGTTACACGCGGCAGACCACCGGTAATGTCACCCGACTTACCAACAGCCCTGGGTATTTTCACAATTATCTCGCCGGCCTTGACAACCGAATCGGCCGAAACAGAAACGTGTGAACCAACAGGCAGGTTATAGGATTTAAGTGCCTCGCCGTCATCTGAAAGAATTCTGATCATCGGGTTCTTTGACTTATCCCTGGTCTCTATTATCACCTTCTCACGGAAACCTGTCTGTTCATCAGCCTCTTCCTTGTAAGTAACTCCCTCAATAAGAGCGTCAAACTCAACACGGCCGGTTGATTCGGTAATGATCACAGCATTGTAGGGATCCCACTCACATATCAGGTCACCCTTGCTGACCACGGCACCGTTCTTCACGTAGAGTCTGGAGCCGTACGGTATGTTCTGGGAAGTAAGTGCAATGTTGGTATTCTTGTCAATTATACGCAATTCTGCAAGACGGCTGATCACAATCTCGATCTTGTTGCCAAGTTCATCCTCACGTTCTACCGTACGAAGTTCATCCATTTCAACAATTCCTTCATACCGCGCCAGTATGCTTGATTCGGCAGCAATGTTCGAAGCTGTACCGCCAACGTGGAATGTGCGGAGCGTTAGCTGTGTACCGGGCTCACCAATCGACTGTGCCGCAATAACACCCACCGCTTCTCCAATCTGCACCATTTTTCCGGTTGCAAGGCTCCGGCCGTAACATTTAGCACATACACCCTTCTTGCTCTCGCATGTAAGTACCGACCTGATCTCAACCTGTTCTATCGGCGATTCTTCTATGACGGCTGTAATCTCTTCGGTCAGTTCCTCCCCTGCAGCTACTACCAGCTCACCGGTTGACGGGTGGTACACATCATGAACGGTTGTCCGGCCCAGTATCCTTTCAGTAAGCGATTCTACAACCTCTTCGTTGTTCCTGATGGCTGTCGCCTGAAGTCCCCGCAAAGTCCCGCAGTCAGGCTCCGAAACGATCACATCCTGTGAAACATCAACCAGTCTCCTGGTAAGGTAACCTGCATCAGCAGTCTTGAGGGCAGTGTCGGCCAGACCTTTCCTGGCACCGTGGGTTGAAATAAAGTATTCGAGAACTGACAACCCCTCCTTGAAATTGGACAATATGGGGTTCTCAATGATTTCCGAACCTGCGGAGCCGGATTTCTGTGGCTTGGCCATAAGTCCCCTCATACCGGAAAGCTGCCTGATCTGCTCTTTGGATCCCCGGGCACCCGAGTCCAGCATCATGTAAACCGGGTTGAACCCCTGCTGGTCGGCTGTAAGCTGCCTCATCAGTGTCTGGGTCAGCTTGGCGTTTATGTGTGTCCAGATGTCAATGATCTGGTTGTAGCGCTCATTATTGGTAATGAACCCCATATTGTAATTATTGAACACCTCTTCAACCTGGGCATAACCTTCGTCAATAAGTTCGGTCTTCTGATCAGGAATGATTACATCGTCGAGGTTGAATGACAGGCCTCCCCTGAAGGCCATTTCGAACCCCATATTCTTGATGCTGTCAAGGAACCTGGCAGTCTTGGCAGTCCCGGTCTTTTTCAGGACCAGTCCGATAATTTCGCGAAGTGACTTCTTGGTAAGCAGTTCATTTATAAATCCTGCCTCATCGGGAACGTACTGGTTGAAAATTACACGGCCTACGGTTGTTTCAACCATACTGGATTCACCTGTAGTATAATCCCTGATCTTAACCTTGATAATAGCATGAAGGTCCGCCACTTTTTCGTTATAGGCAATGATCACCTCTTCAGGTGAATAAAAAACCATGTCTTCACCTTTCACCGGATGGTCAGGCTCACTTTTACGGGCTTTTGTCAGATAATAGAGTCCGAGTACCATGTCCTGTGATGGCACACTGATGGGAGCGCCGTTTGCAGGGTTCAGAATATTATGCGATGCAAGCATCAGTATCTGGGCCTCAAGGATGGCAGCATTGCCGAGCGGCAGGTGTACAGCCATCTGGTCGCCGTCAAAATCGGCGTTAAACGCCGTACATACCAGCGGGTGAAGCTGTATAGCCTTCCCCTCTATCATTTTTGGCTGGAAGGACTGTATTCCCAGACGATGCAGAGTCGGTGCACGGTTCAGAAGGACCGGGTGCCCCTTTATCACATTCTCCAGTATATCCCATACAACAGGGTCTTTACGGTCGACGATCTTTTTGGCTGACTTGACGGTCTTTACAATGCCCCTCTCTATCAACTTCCTTATAATAAAGGGCTTATACAACTCAGCGGCCATATCCTTCGGAAGTCCGCATTCATGCAGCTCCAGCTCCGGGCCCACAACTATAACCGACCGGGCTGAATAGTCGACCCTTTTACCCAGCAGGTTCTGGCGGAACCGTCCCTGCTTACCCTTAAGGCTGTCGCTGAGGGACTTGAGAGGCCTGTTGGCATCGGTCTTAACCGCATTGGCCTTCCTTGAGTTATCAAACAGGGAGTCGACAGACTCCTGCAGCATCCTCTTCTCATTGCGGAGTATGACCTCGGGAGCCTTTATCTCTATCAGGCGCTTGAGCCTGTTATTCCTTATTATAACCCTCCGGTAAAGATCATTCAGGTCTGATGTGGCAAAGCGCCCCCCGTCAAGTGGCACAAGAGGCCGCAGCTCGGGAGGAATTACAGGTACTACCTTCACTACCATCCATTCAGACTTGTTAATACCCTTGGACGCACGGAAAGCCTCAACCACCTGCAGCCTCTTCAGGGCCTCATTTTTCCTCTGCTGGGAAGTTTCCGTGTTTGCCTTGTGACGCAGTGAATAGGAGAGCTCATCAAGGTCTATCCGTGACAGTAGCAAATTAAGCGCCTCCGCACCCATGCCGGCGATGAACTTATTGGGATCGTCATCTTCAAGATTCTGGTTATCCTTGGGCAGAGACTCAAAGATGTCAAGGTACTCTTCCTCAGTAAGGAAGTCAAGGTATTCAACACCGTCAGCCTGCTTTACACCGGGGTTGATAACGACGTAACGTTCGTAGTAGATAATCGATTCAAGTTTCTTCGTGGGAAGTCCGAGAAGATACCCTATCTTGTTGGGCAGCGACTTGAAATACCATATGTGGGCCACGGGAACGACAAGGTTTATGTGCCCCATTCTTTCACGCCTCACCTTCTTTTCGGTAACCTCGACACCACAACGGTCGCACACAATGCCTTTGTACCTGATGCGCTTGTATTTACCGCAGTGGCACTCGTAATCCTTCACGGGCCCGAAGATCCGTTCGCAGAAAAGACCGTCCCTCTCGGGCTTATAGGTCCTGTAATTAATGGTCTCTGGTTTGAGTACCTCTCCGCTTGAGCGCTCAAGTATCTCCTCGGGTGATGCGAGACCAATAGAGATCTTTGTAAAACTGCTTTTTACCTTGGTATCTCTTCTGAATGACATATCTGATTCAATTAATTTATTAACCAAACAGACCGGGCAGGCTTGTGGGGCCAGCCGGCCAACACATTTTAATATCAGACCAGGTTGATACTCAAACCCAGTCCCCGCAACTCGTGCAGAAGAACGTTGAGAGATTCGGGAATTCCCGCCTGTGGCAGGGGATCGCCCTTTACTATGCTCTCATATGCCTTGGCACGACCGATCACGTCATCAGACTTGATCGTAAGAATCTCCTGCAGGATATGTGAAGCGCCGAACGCTTCAAGCGCCCATACCTCCATTTCCCCGAAACGCTGTCCGCCGAACTGTGCCTTACCGCCCAGGGGCTGCTGCGTTATTAGTGAATAGGGCCCTATAGACCGTGCATGCATCTTGTCATCCACCATATGGCCCAGCTTCATCATATATATCACGCCAACAGTGGCGGGCTGGTCAAAACGTTCGCCTGTTCCGCCGTCATAAAGGTATGTCTTGCCGAATTCCGGCAGTCCGGCCTTTTTAGTATAACCGGTTATCTGATCTATATTTGCGCCGTCAAAAATTGGTGTGGCAAATGTCATACCCAGCTCTTCCCCGGCCCAGCCAAGGACCGTTTCATAGATCTGCCCCAGGTTCATCCTTGAAGGCACACCAAGGGGGTTGAGAACAATATCAACCGGGGTTCCGTCTTCAAGGAAAGGCATGTCCTCTTCACGAACTATCCTGGATACGATACCCTTGTTGCCGTGACGGCCGGCCATCTTGTCGCCGACCTTGATCTTTCTCTTCTTGGCTATATAAACCTTTGCCATCTGCACTATACCTGCCGGCAGCTCATCACCTATGGTGAGATTGTACTTTTTCCTCTTGTATACAGCATCATGCTGCTTGCACTTCAGTATATAGTTCTGTATAAGGAGCTTTACGGTTTCGTTCCTCTCCTTGTCGGTTGTCCATTTGTTGGGGTTTACATTAAGGTAATCTATCTCCTGGAGCTGTTTCTGGGTGAACTTGACTCCTTTCGGTACAACCTCAACGTTGAGATAGCTTTTCACTCCCTGGGAAGTGCGGCCGTTGACCAGAATGAACAGCTTGTCTACCAGCTTACCGGTAAGATCCTCTATCCTGTTGTTGAACTCCTCATCAAGCTTAGCTATGGTTGCCTTCTCTGACAGCTTTACCTTTTTATCTTTTACTGACCTGGAGAACAACTTTTTGTCTATTACCACACCATGCAGCGATGGCGACGCCTTTAGCGATGCATCCTTAACATCACCTGCCTTGTCGCCGAATATGGCACGTAACAGCTTCTCCTCTGGAGAAGGATCTGATTCTCCTTTGGGCGTGATCTTGCCGATCAGTATATCGCCGGGGTTGACCTCCGCCCCGATGCGGATGATACCGTTCTCATCAAGATCTTTCGTGGCCTCCTCGCTTACATTGGGTATGTCGGATGTCAGCTCCTCCATGCCACGCTTGGTATCCCTGACCTCAAGAAGGTACTCATCGACATGAATGGATGTAAAGAAATCCTCCCTGACCAGCTTCTCGCTTATAACGATGGCATCTTCAAAATTGTATCCTTTCCAGGGCATGAATGCCACCTTCAGGTTCCGGCCCAGGGCGAGTTCTCCCTGGCTTGTACCATAGCCCTCGGTAAGTATCTGTCCTTTATGAACCTTGTCGCCCTTGGCCACCATAGGCTTAAGGGTAAGCACCGTATTCTGGTTGGTCTTTTTGAATTTAGGCAGCCTGTACCTCTTAACCTCGGGGTCAAAGCTCACAAACTGCTCCTTGTCCGACCGGGTATATCGAATTAGTATCTCTTCGGCATCAACATATTCAACAACTCCTTCGCCTTCGGCAACGATCAGGACCCTCGAATCTGCTGCCACCTTCGACTCTAGTCCGGTACCCACGACCGGAACCTCAGGTTTGAGCAGGGGCACGGCCTGTCTCATCATGTTTGAGCCCATCAGCGCCCTGTTGGCGTCGTCGTGCTCAAGGAAAGGTATCAAAGATGCGGCGATCGAAGCAATCTGGTTTGGCGCCACGTCCATCAGTTCCACCTGCTCCTGCTCTGCCAGCGGGAAATCGCCGTTAAATCTTGCCTTAACCCTGGAATTAATAAACGAACCGTCATCGTTCAGCAAGGCATTCGCCTGTGCAATGGTCTTAGCCTCTTCCTCTTCAGCGCTCAGGTAGATAATTTTACTGGGATCCAGGCTCACCTTACCGTTCTCAACTGGCCTGTAGGGAGTCTCTATAAACCCAAGATCGTTGATCTTGGCATAGACGCACAACGAAGAGATAAGTCCGATATTCGGACCCTCTGGCGTCTCAATCGGGCACAGACGGCCGTAATGCGTATAGTGAACGTCACGAACTTCAAAACCGGCCCTTTCGCGCGACAAACCTCCGGGGCCCAAAGCTGACATACGCCGTTTGTGAGTCATCTCGGCCAGCGGGTTGGTCTGGTCCATGAACTGAGAAAGCTGGTTCGTCCCAAAAAATGAGTTTATTACCGATGAAAGGGTCTTCGAGTTTATCAGGTCAATCGGAGTAAACACCTCGTTGTCACGAACATTCATTCTTTCCCTGATCGTACGTGCCATACGTGCCAGTCCCACTCCGAACTGATTAGCCATCTGCTCTCCCACCGTCCTCACGCGCCTGTTACTGAGATGATCAATATCATCAACATCTGTCTTTGAATTTATCAGTTCGATCAGATACTTTATGATGCTGATAATATCTTCCCTGGTAAGCACCTTGGTGTCAATATCTGTATCAAGTCCGAGCTTCCTGTTTATCCTGTAGCGACCCACATCACCCAGGTCATAACGTTTGTCGGAAAAGAAGAGCTTTTCGATAACATCGCGTGCCGTAGTCTCATCGGGTGGTTCTGAATTCCTCAGCTGCCTGTAAATATGCAGCACAGCCTCCTTTTCAGAGTTACAGGGATCCTTTTGAAGGGTATTGTATATTATTGCAAAGTCCGCCAGATTCTGGTTCTCCTTGTGGAGAAGTATATTTTGTGCCCCGGAATCGATTATCTCTTCAATATGGTCATTCTCGAGAACCGTTTCACGGTCAATAATCACCTCGTTCCTTTCTATGGATACGACCTCGCCGGTGTCTTCATCAACAAAATCCTCAACCCATGTCTTAAGCACCCTGGCGGCAAGTTTCCTGCCAACATTCTTTTTGAGAGCTGTTTTTGATACCTTGATGTCATCGGCAAGGTCAAATATCTCAAGAATATCCTTGTCGCTTTCGAAGCCTATTGCACGCAACAGGGTTGTGACGGGAAGCTTTTTCTTCCTGTCTATATAGGCATACATCACATTGTTGATGTCGGTCGCAAACTCAATCCACGATCCCTTGAAGGGAATTATCCTTGCAGAATAAAGCTTGGTCCCGTTGGCATGTATACTTTGCCCGAAGAAAACACCGGGTGAACGGTGCAGCTGCGATACTATAACCCTTTCAGCACCATTAATAACAAAAGTACCCCGGTCAGTCATGTAGGGAACAGTCCCCAGATAGACATCAGATATCACCGTATCGAAGTCCTCGTGTTCCGGGTCGGTACAATAGAGTTTCAACTTTGCTTTCAGAGGCACATTATATGAAAGGCCCCGCTCAATACACTCTTCAATGGAGTACCTGGGCGGATCAATATAATAATCGATAAACTCAAGTACAAAATTGTTCCTGGTGTCTGTTATAGGAAAATTCTCGTTAAAAACCCTGAACAGACCTTCATTTTTCCGGTTTTCGGGTGGTGTTCCCATTTGAAAGAAATCGGAAAATGATTTGATCTGTATTTCAAGAAAATCAGGATATTCAAGTTGGATCTTTGATGACGAAAAGTTTATCCTTTTACTTCCGTTATTTGCTGCACACATCTTATAAAATTATTAAAGTTGAAGCCTGACAGTTATAACAATAAAAAGGGTTAGAATCTATTTTCAAGATTCTAAACCCCTAAGCACCAATATTATCTGGTAATTGCTATTTAAGTTCAACTTCTGCTCCTGCTTCTTCAAGTTGTGATTTGACCGATTCGGCTTCTTCCTTTGATACACCTTCCTTAACAGGCTTAGGGGCACCGTCAACCAACTCCTTAGCCTCTTTCAGACCAAGTCCGGTCAGTTCCTTAACCAGCTTAACTATCTGCAATTTTGCACCACCTGGTGCTGTCAGTATCACATCAAACTGTGTCTTCTCTTCAGCTGCCGCACCTTCGGCTGCAGCGGGACCTGCAACTGCAACTGCAGCTGCAGCAGGCTCAATACCATATTCATCCTTAAGGATCTGAGCCAGCTCATTTACCTCTTTTACAGTCAAGTTAACCAATTGCTCTGCAAACGCTTTTAAATCTGCCATTTTTTGTAGAATTTAATTTTGATTGTTCTGATTTTTTACTCTTTTTCTGATAAAGTTTTTACAATTCCTGCCAGCTTGCCGCCACCGGACTGTAGGGCCGATACGACATTTTTGGCGGGTGACTGGAGTAGCATAATTATGTCTCCTATCAGCTCTTCGCGTGACTTGAGCTGGGAAAGAATATCTACCTGGTCGTCGCCAAAGTAAAAGGACTCCTCAACGAATGCTGCCTTAAGCAAAGGCCTCTCATGCGTTTTGCGGAACTCCTTTATAAGTTTGGCAGGAACATTGGCTGTTTCCGAAAACATGACCGATGTTGAATCTTTCAGAACATCGTACAGGTTGTCGAAATTTTTTTCCGATTGCTCAAGTGCTTTCCTCAGCAGGGTATTTTTTACCACCACCAGGTTGATGCTTCTGTCAAAGCATTTCCTTCTCAACAGGCTTGTATCAGCCGCATTCAGGTCGGAAATGTTTGTCAGGTAAAAATGATCATACCTGTTCAGCTTTTCGGTAAGCTCCTGAATAATCACGTTCTTATCTTCTCGCTTCATTATTGTTGATTACATTAAACAATTTGTATAAGACATGGAATAAATCCCGGTTAAATCAATTCATATAAAACCTTTTCTTCCATATCTGTAAAATTTTAATAAAGCAGTCAGTGGCTTTCATTTCCCCGGAAGGGAAATTTTTCAATCCGGAACTGCCTTGCTAATCAACTGACTTAGGATCAATTTTCAGACCGGGGCTCATAGTGCTTGAAAGATATATGCTCCTTATGTATGTACCTTTCGCAGCAGCAGGTTTGAGCTTAAGAATGGTCTGAATAAACTCCCTGGCATTCTCAACCAGCTTGGGAGTTTCAAAAGATACCTTACCTATCGAAGTATGAACGATACCAAACTTGTCTACCTTGAAATCGATCTTACCTGCCTTGACCTCGGTTACGGCCTTTCCGATATCCATAGTAACCGTGCCGCTCTTGGGATTAGGCATCAGTCCGCGTGGCCCCAGTATCCGGCCGAGCTGTCCTACCTTTGCCATAACAGAAGGCATGGTTATAATAACATCCACATCTGTCCATCCTCCCTTGATCTTCTCAACATACTCGTCAAGACCGACATGATCTGCACCGGCAGCTTTAGCCTCTTCCTCCTTGTCAGGTGAACACAAAACCAGGACCCGTATCTCCTTGCCGGTTCCGTTGGGCAGGGTAACAACTCCCCTGACCATCTGGTTGGCTTTTCTCGGGTCTACACCAAGCCTCATATCAATATCGACCGATGCATCAAAACGTGCGGATGTTATATCCTTAACCATCTCTGCTGCCTCGCTCAATTTGTAAAGCTTACCGGGTTCAAGTTTCTCCAGAGCTGCTTTTCTGTTTTTAGTGAGTTTAGTCATTATCAATAGATATAATTATCAATTAGCAAAAGGGGAAGCTCCCTTTACGGTTATCCCCATACTCCTGGCTGTACCGGCCACCATCTTCATTGCCGACTCAACAGTAAAAGCGTTGAGGTCGGGCATTTTGTCCTCGGCAATCTTTTTTACCTGGTCCCATGTTACCGAAGCCACCTTCATACTGTTGGGTTCAGAAGAACCTTTCTGTACCTTGGAGGCTTCCATCAGCTGAACTGCAACCGGCGGGGTCTTAACGATAAAATCAAACGATTTGTCAGAATAGACCGTAATAATTACCGGCAACAGTTTTCCAGCGCTTGACTGGGTCCTGGCATTAAATTGCTTGCAAAACTCCATGATGTTAACACCCTTGGCGCCAAGCGCCGGGCCCACCGGAGGAGACGGATTGGCGGCGCCACCCCTGATCTGCAACTTAATTAATCCAGCAACTTCTTTTGCCATAGTTTTACTTTATTTGCTTTTTGTGCAACGGTTACTTCCTGGAAGCTTGTCAATAACCGTCTTTGTTATATGAAACATCCGCTGTCAGATCCTGTGAAAAATTCTGCATGATCCTGATTCGGTTGGTTCATAATACATGAAAAATTAATATATATGAAAGGATGCGTAACAGTTTCCTGATTAATCGCTGCCAGATGCAGCTACTCTTTCTCAACCTGCATAAAACTCAGTTCCAGAGGTGTCTTGCGCCCGAATATCTTTACCATCACCTTGAGTTTTTTCTTCTCATCATTCACCTCCTCAATTATCCCTGTAAAGCTGTTGAAGGGTCCATCTATAACCTTGACGGCTTCACCGACAAAAAACGGCACATTGATCTCCTCCTCACTTGCAGCAAGCTCATCTACCTTTCCGAGTATGCGGTTTACCTCGGACTGGCGCAGCGGCACCGGTTCATCGCCCTTGCTGCTGCCAAGGAACCCGATAACATTCGGGATATTCTGAAGTATGTGAGGTATCTCACCGGCAAGAACTGCTTCAACAAGCACGTATCCCGGGAAATAGTTTCTCTCCTTGCTGATCTTTTTCCCGCTTCGTATCTTATAGACCTTTTCGGTCGGGATCAGAACCTGTGAAATATAGTCCTGCAGGTTCAGCCTGTTGATCTCACTTTCCAGGTATTCCTTGACTTTCTTCTCCTTCCCCCCGATAGCTCTGAGTACGTACCACTTTTTTATGTTATCACTCATTACAACTCCCGCATTAATAGAATATGCTGTAAATAACCTCCATAAAATTTTCAAAAACCATATCCATTCCAAAAACTATCATGGCTATGATGAAGGAGGCGATCATAACCACCACGGCTGAATTCTGCAGCTCCGCCCATGTTGGCCAGGACACTTTATGTACAAGTTCGGTAAAAGCTTCCTGAAAATATGTCTTGATTCTCATGTTGAAATTAATTAGCACGGGTGGAGAGACTCGAACTCCCAGCCAACGGTTTTGGAGACCGCTACTCTACCAATTGAGCTACACCCGTGTCTGGAATGCAAACAGGCAGAATGCCCGCGGGCATTCACCTGTTTCCTGTTCGGTACTAATCCAGAACTTCAATAACCTGTCCGGCTCCGACGGTACGTCCGCCCTCGCGTATTGCAAACCTGAGGTTCTGATTGATGGCAACGGGGTAGATAAGCTCAACTGTTATCGTAACGTTATCTCCGGGCATAACCATTTCTGTTCCCTCGGGAAGCTTGATCTCTCCGGTAATGTCAAGGGTCCTCAGGAAAAACTGCGGACGGTAATTGTTGTGGAACGGAGTGTGACGCCCGCCTTCATCCTTCTTCAGAACGTATACCTCAGCCTTGAACTTGGTGTGAGGAGTGATCGATCCGGGCTTGGCTATAACCATACCCCTCTTGATCTCCTTCTTGTCGACACCTCTGAGCAGCAGCCCTACATTATCACCTGCCTCACCGCGGTCAAGTATCTTACGGAACATCTCAACACCTGTAACAACAGTCTTCCTTTCTGCACCAAGGCCTACAAGCTGCATCTCTTCGCCCGAGTTAACAACACCAGTTTCAATCCTGCCGGTGGCAACAGTACCACGTCCCGTGATCGAGAACACATCTTCGACAGGCATAAGGAAAGGCTTTTCAACATCCCTCGGGGGAACAGGAATAAACTCGTCAACTGCGGTCATAAGCTCCATCACCTTCTCTTCCCACTTCTCCTCTCCGTTGAGGGCGCCAAGCGCCGAACCGTGAATAACGGGTGCATTGTCGCCATCAAAATCGTAGAAGCTCAGCAGCTCACGAACTTCCATCTCAACAAGCTCTAGTAGCTCGGGATCGTCAACCATGTCAACCTTGTTAATAAAAACAACAAGGCGGGGTACGTTCACCTGGCGTGCAAGAAGTATATGCTCACGTGTCTGGGGCATGGGTCCGTCAGTACCGGCTACAACGAGAATTGCACCATCCATCTGCGCGGCACCTGTAACCATGTTCTTAACATAGTCGGCGTGACCTGGGCAGTCAACGTGTGCATAGTGACGTGCTTCGGTCTGATATTCAACGTGTGCAGTATTGATGGTAATACCTCTCTCCTTCTCTTCGGGGGCATTGTCGATCTGATCAAAGGTCTTGATCTCTGAAAGGCCCTTTTTTGAAAGCAAGAGTGTAATCGCTGCAGTCAAGGTGGTTTTTCCATGGTCGACGTGACCTATGGTTCCGACATTGACGTGAGGTTTGGTTCTTTCAAATTTTGCTTTTGCCATAACTCCAGAATTATTAGATAAAATGATATAAAATTATTGGTTTCAAACTCTGTAAAAACATTAAATATTCGAGCCAATGATGGGAATTGAACCCATGACCTCTTCCTTACCAAGGAAGCGCTCTACCTCTGAGCTACATCGGCAATGAAAGAGCGGGAGACGGGACTCGGACCCGCGACCCTCAGCGTGGAAGGCTGATGCTCTACCAACTGAGCTACTCCCGCTTGTGCAACTGGTGGGGAGAGAAGGATTCGAACCTCCGAAGTCGTGCGACAGCAGATTTACAGTCTGCCCCAGTTGGCCACTTTGGTATCTCCCCCTGTTACTTTTACCACACTTGAGCCGATGGACGGATTCGAACCCCCGACCTGCTGATTACAAATCAGCTGCTCTGACCAGCTGAGCTACATCGGCATCAAAAAGAACGTACGATCACGAGGTTACCCTCCAAAATCGGTTTGCAAATGTATAAATATTTTGGCAATAACCCAAAAATAACAATCTATTTTTTCTGATAAGATACGGAGATACAAACTACTGGTTAATCAGCCAATTGCATCACCGGGATCAAATCATATCTTTCTCAGTTTTTCCTTTTTCTTTTTGGCCTGCCTCCTGAGGGCCTCAACCGTGAGATCAGTTGCCTCTTCAAAGGTCTTGCCCTGCTTCTTGGCGAAGAGGCTGTTGCCGGGTATATCCAGCTTGATCTCTGTTATCTTGTTTTCCATATCCTGTGAATTCTCCAGCCGGAGAAACACTTCAGCGGCAATAATGTCATCATTGAACTGCGCCAGCTTGTTTACCTTCGACTTTATGAAGTTAATAAGCTTGATGTCTGCATCAAACCTGACAGAATGAATTTTGATATCCATATTGCTTTCCTCCTCTAGTTTATGCTCGCGGGTGAGCCTGTTTATAAATCTTTTTCAGTTTTTCAAATGAGTTGTGCGTATATACCTGCGTTGCGGCGAGGCTTGCGTGCCCAAGCAGGTCCTTGATCGCGTTCAGGTCGGCGCCGTGATTCAGCATATGGGTTGCAAAGGTATGCCTCAGCATATGCGGCCCCCTCCTCTCTACAGTTGTAATAAGCTTCAGATAATTCCTTACCACGCGGTAGACCAGTTCGGGATATATTCTTTTGTTGCCGGCTGTCACAAAAAACGGGTTGCCGGGCAGCAGGGTGCCGAACTGATGTGCCTTTACTGCCAAATACTCCCTGATGGTCCCTGCAAAACTTTGCCCAACCGGCACATATCGCTGCTTATTGCCTTTTCCGCGGACTTTTATCACCATTGCCCCGGTATCCACATCCCTGTTATCAAGCCTGATCAGCTCAGACCTTCTCATACCGGTAAACCAAAGCATTTCAATTATAAGCCGGTCGCGCACACCGGCATAGTCCGTTCCGAAATCGACATCATCCAGAAGCATGTTCATCTTATCTTCGGGGATAAATCCCGGCAGGCGTCTGCCTGCCCTGGGAAGTGTAACCTTAACGACCGGGTTGGCCTCAATATCTCCTTTTCGTAACTGGTACCGGTAATATGAAGCAAGGGCAGAAATCTTCCTCCTCACTGTTACAGGGGTGGTTCCCTCTTCCATCATCTGCACGATCCACCTTCTGATGTACCTGTGCTCTGACCCTCTTATCATTTCACCTGATCCCTCTGAAACAAGGAAAGCCAGAAACTGTTTCAGGTCATTCTCATACGCTTTCAGCGTATGCTCAGAGTACCGTCTTTCAGTTTTCAGGTAGATAATAAAGGAATCTATTTGCATGATGCATTGTGGAAAAATGTCCGGTAACCTGTGGAAAGTTTGTACTTACGTTTACAAACCGGCAGGACGAACTACTCTTCTTCCCGCTGCAGCTTCTGAATGTATATGGCCTTTTTGACCTGCTCCCTGCGTTTGACAGAAGGTTTTGCAAAAGCCTGGCGGCTTCTCAGTTCCTTTACAACTCCTGTCTTCTCGAACTTCCTTTTGAATTTCTTCAGAGCTCTCTCGATGTTTTCGCCCTCTTTCAATGGTACAACGATCATATGCAATTTTTTTAGTGAGCCGCAAAATTATTATTAATAATGTTTATTTCAAAACATTTTTATTCCAAACATTATTGCCTTACGCCTTAAAATTACAAAAATCCCGGCAAAAAATCCACCATGAACATAAATATTTGGCCCGGTTATTTGCTCACTCAAGGTAGAACCTCAGCCTTTCGGCCTCAAAGCGCGAAAACAGCGGTGAAATAAAAATATCATCGTAACCGGTATTTATTTCGCTTTCGCGGAAGCGAACGATCCAGACAACCTGGTCGTAATCGAGGTACGGATGCCTGAGCAGGTCCCTGAACTCCCCTTCCGAAAGGTCAAGTTTGGAGATCATTGATCGATCGGCATCCAGGTAGTGAACTATCTGAAGGTACCGGGATGAATCAACACCGTATACCTCAAGAAGCTGCGAAGTGCAGTAATACCCTCCCAGGAGCTCCCGGTACCTCAGTATCCGGCGTGACAGGACAGGGCCCAGGCCCGGCACTGCCATAAGGCAGGCCGTGTCGGCGCTGTTGAGCTCTACCGTGAACCTGACCGGGACATTCCGGCCGGCAGTCCGGCCGATGCCGCCATCCCGCAACATTTGTACACCAACTGATCCTGATGCAGCAGCAGTCGCACCCTTTGCGTCACCTGATCCCTCAGTAGCAGTCGCACCCTTTGCGTCACCTGATCCCTCAGTAGCAGGCAGACTAAGTACACCGTCAGACCCTGCATCAGTAACCGGCGCACTCTCCCCAACATGCATTCCCGTCTCTGCAAGCGGCAGCTTCTGGTTACCGGATGAATCCGGAACAACACCCTGAAGATTCGTCACGACAGGCGATCCCGTATCAGCACCAGGCGCCCCTTCATCCCCGGTGCCGTAGAACCGGGCAATCAGCTCCAGTAGTTCCTGGTCTGGTTCGTAAACTGCCGGTCCCCTCACAACCTCGTACAACCAGGGAAGAACCAGCAAAAGCATCATTATTACAGCCAGTGCCGTCGCCCCGTTCCTTTCAGAACGTGTGAAGGTGAGCCAGGAGGCCAGGAACTGCCGTAGTTTTTCCATACCGGTGCTGTTGGTCCTGTGGGTGCAAAGCTTATTGCATACATAAGTTACCAAATTAGCGGGAAAAAAACAAGCAGGGTATTATTTTACCTGCAGGGTTTGATTTCACCCGATCTGAGTCTTTTCAGGTAGGATTCAAGGTCTTTTTTCACCTCGGGCGCCAGTATTATAAGTCCCGCGATATTAGGAAAGGCCAGGCTGAGTATCATCATGTCAGAAAAATCGATCACCGACCCAAGGTTGGATGATGCCCCCACCACTATGAAGAAAAGGAAAAGAAGCTGGAATGTTACCGCAGCCACCTTTTTGCTGCCAAACAGACGAACGGAAAAACCGCCCAGCAAAAAATCAAATCCTTTCAGCCCGTAGTATGACCATGATATCATGGTGGAGAATGCGAACAGCAGGATTGCAAGTCCAAGTAAATAAGGAAACCAGCTGAACACCGTAGCAAAAGCAGCCGAGGTCAGCGGAGCACCCTCCAGTCCCCCGGGATTCTTGTACATACCCGTAAAGATGATCACCATAGCGGTCATGGTGCAGATGATCACAGTATCAATAAAGGGTTCAAGGAGAGCCACAAACCCCTCGCTTACCGGCTCATCTGTCTTTGCAGCCGAATGCGCTATAGATGCGGATCCCAGGCCGGCCTCATTCGAAAAAGCCCCCCTCTGAAAACCGGTTATAAGTACCCCTATTACGCCACCCTTGAGGGCCGGGGCAGAGAAGGCACCGCGCACTATAAGCGAGAAGACCTCACCTATCTGGCCTATATTCATGATTATGATCACGAGCGAGGTCCCTACATAGAGAACAGCCATAAACGGAACTATCCTCGAAGTCACCCTGGCAATGCTCTTTATCCCGCCAATGATAACTATACCAACCAGTAAAGCCAGTACCAGTCCGAATACAAAACCCATCCTTTCCATCGGAGGGAACAGGTACACAAGCTGGGAAAATGCCTGGTTGGACTGGAACATGTTGCCGCCGCCGAAGGAGGCAACCACCATCATTACAGCGAAGACAAATGCCAGTACCTTTCCTGTATATTTCAGGTTTCTTTTTGCAAGTGCATCCCTCAGGTAATACATCGGTCCCCCGCTCACCTCGCCGTTCTCATCTATCACCCGGTACTTCATGCCCAGGGTGCATTCGGTAAACTTGAGCGACATACCGAAGAACCCGGCCATGATCATCCACAGCGTGGCGCCCGGCCCCCCGATAGCCATGGCAATTGCCACTCCGGCAATATTGCCCAGCCCCACGGTGGCCGACAATGCCGTGGAAAGGGCCTGGAACTTTGAAACTTCACCATGGTCCCCGGGTTTGTCATACCTGCCGCATACCAGTCCCACCGCATGCCTGAAACCCCTGATATTTATGAACCCCATTCTCAGGGTAAAGAAAGCGCCTCCGAATATGAGCCATATAACCACCAGCGGCACCCTTGCGCCAATGTCAATTCCCATGGCAGCCACCGGATCCCAGAAAAGAACCGCAGAAAGCATCTCAACCAGGGGTTCAAACCAGGCGTTGATCTTTTCAGCTGTGGTAAGTTCCGGTGTCATCGGCAGGTTTGCAATATTTCAGTGTCTTTAAATGATCAAAACCTGAGCAGGCCAAGTCCGTAAATAAATACAAGCGTTATTGCCACCGGTGCAACGAAACGCACAAGAAAGATGAAGACCGGGAAATATCCGAGCCTGTAGACGCCATCATTTGATATCTCGCGCCTCGCAGGGGCAGATCCCAGGTACCAGCCCACGAACATAACTATGAAAAAGCCCCCCAGAGGAAGCAGCAGATCAGAGGCGGTGAATTCCATCAGGTTGAAAAAATCCATTCCAAAGATGCTCACATCCGACATTATGCCGAATGAAAGTGTGCAGAAAACCCCCAGTACGGTTATCATGACCGATGCAAACACCGTAGCCATTTTTCTGGTAAGACGAAGCTCCTCAACAAAGTAAGCCACTACCACCTCCAGAACAGATATCGATGAGGTGAGAGCCGCGATGGCAAGAAGGATGAAAAATATGAGTGCAAAGAAATAACCTCCCGGCATCTGAAGAAATATATTGGGCAGTGTTATGAACACAAGTCCGGGACCCTCACCGGGATCAATGCCAAAGGCAAATACGGCAGGGAATATGGCTACACCGGCCATCAGGGCAATGATCGTATCGGCCGCTGATACCTGGACCACCGTTCCCGGCAGGTTCTCCTTCCTGCCGATATAGGAACCGTATGTTATCAGTGTGCCCATTCCGAGGCTCAGAGAAAAGAACGCCTGTCCCAGGGCGCTTAGCATGGCATCGGCCGTAATGGCTGAAAAATCGGGTTTGAAAAGAAAAGCAATTCCCTCGGCAGCCCCCGGCAGGGTGACGGACCTGACACATAGAATTATTATCATCAGTATTAGGACCGGCATCAGCACCTTGGTGTACTTTTCTATTCCCTTCTTAACGCCGGCGGCAACTATCCAGGCAGTCAGTATCATGAATACAAGCTGCCAGAAAAGGGGTCGCCAGGTACCCGAAATAAAATCGCCGAACATCAGGTTGAGTCCGGCATCACTATGACCGGCAAATGAGTTGGTAACCGACTTGAAAACATACTCAAGGGTCCATCCCGCAACAGCACTGTAGAATGAAAGGATCAGGAAAGCTGCAGCCACTCCCATAACCCCCACCAGGTACCAGGGGGTGCCCGGAGCCAGTTTCCTGAACGAGCCTATCGCATTACGCTGCCCCTTCCTGCCGATGGTAAACTCGGAAAGCATTACCGGCAGTCCTATGGCAATAATGAAAACAAGATATATAATAAGGAAGGCGCCCCCTCCGTTCTCCCCTACCACGTATGGGAATCTCCAGATGTTTCCAAGACCCACGGCCGATCCTGCTGCAGCCGCTATGATCCCGAACCTGCTTCCGAAGTTTTCACGGGGAGTAAAATCAGATCCGCTCATTTACAATGTATATTTGGGTGAAATTTCGGGGCGCAAGATTGTAAATTTTGTCGGTTTATACAAGACAAACAGATCTAAAAAGGATATCCTATTCCTATATTGACGGCAAAATCATCCTGGAAGTTCAGCGACCGGTTCAGCGGTATCCACCTTTGCCCCTCCGGGTAAGCAGGATTGCGCAGCTTCACGCCCATGTCGAAACGGAATATAAAGAATGAGAAATCAAACCTGAGGCCCATACCAGTACCTACGGCAATATCATTGTAAAAACTGTCTAAACGGAATAACGCACCCTGCCGACCGTCATTATCATCAATTGCCCAGATATTGCCGGCGTCCAGGAAGAGTGCGCCCTCCAGCACCCAGAAAAGGTCAAAGCGGTACTCCAGGTTAGCCTCGAGTTTGATATCGGCCGTCCGGTTCGGGAAGGACCTGTCGGCCGGTTCATGGAAGGAGCCGGGGCCGAGTGACCTCACCTGCCATGCTCTTATGCTGTTCGCGCCACCTGAAAAATATTTCTTCTCGAATGGAAGGGCCGTAGAATTGCCATAGGGAAGTCCGGCACCGGCAAAAAACCGGTATACAAGCGAATTATCGTCATCAAGCTGACGGTAATACCTGACATCAATGTCGGTCTTGAAATATTGTGCAAACCCGGTGCCCAGCACCCGGTAATACCCGTCGTCCCTGGGCCTGTCGGCCATGCTGCTGTAGGCGGCAAGGATATTGCCGGCCACCTCGGCATTGAACCGGAGAAAGACAAAATCGCCACGCCTTCTGATGTCCTGGTTATTGAAGATAAAGCTGTAATTGGTCTCCGTAACCATATGGTCCCTGAAGCTCGCCTCAAGGTTGTAGCGGCGTATTATTTCCTCAAATTCGGGCGCCGCATAGGGCAGGCTAACCAGGTTTATCTCAACAGGATTAATTATGTGTGTTGTAAATTCCGATCCCCTCCATGTATAGCCGAAAGCTGCATTGGCAATGGTACGTGTATAGTCGGGACGCAACTGGTAGTTGTAGGCAGCGGCAAGGTTGGTGCGCGGATTGTAACGTCTTACAAAACTAACAGAACGCAAAGGCAGCATGAACCTTGGTATCTGCAGCCCTGCCTCGGCACCATATTCATAGGTATTCCTGAAAGAGCGGCTGTAAGACTCACTCAGGGTCTCTATCGCACCCTTGATCCTGAAATCAAAAATCTCGGCTCCCCCGAAAAAATTTCTGTGCTGGTATGCGATGTTCCCGCCAAACCCGAAATCGCCTGAGGAGTTTGTACCCTCCAGCTCAACGGTATAGGACTGCTGGTTAAATGGTGTCAGATGTATCCAGGCATCGAGCCGTGGCAGGGTGTCCCCTGTCCGGTTCCCGGTATCAACGGGTTGGCTTTCATCGTCCACTAAAAACGGACCTTCAGAGTCTTCGTAGAACTGGCCCTGATCAATGTCTGACGACGGGCCCTGATCGCCATCGAAAGGCGTGCCTTGATTGTCGTCAACCGGAAGGAGTTCATCACCGTCAACTCCGGGATTGATACCGGCTTCCGAAAGCCTTATATTTACAAGCCGGTATTGCCTGAGTGCAAACATGTGACGGTAAGTCCTGTCCTCATTCTCCTTCCTGTAGATGTCGCCCGGCAGCAGGAAGGTCGATTGCGCAAGCACCCTGGCCCTTACCGGCATCTCTTCCCTGTAGAGATAGTGCATATCCCTGAACATGAGCGTATCAAATTCCCGGTAGTATTCATCGGGACGGTCAATGGCCCCCCTCGGGTCATAGGAGGGGATCACATATACATCTCCTATACGGAACCTGCGGTGCGGCACTGATTCAAACCTTCCGCTCTCCCTTCGCTGCCTGTACCGGCTGATCCCCAGTGTCAGGTCAACAGCCTTGTCGCCTGCCGTGGTATCGGCATTGAAATATACATGCTCCCTGGTGAAGTAATAATAACCCTCGTTGCGCAGGTGTTCCGCAATTCTCAGCCGTTCATCCTGCAATATATCAACGTCAAAGATGATTCCCGGACTGATAAGGGAGTTGGCCGTATCGGCCAGGACTATTTCTCTCAGTCCCTCATCATCAAACTGGTAGTTCAGCGCCGAAACGTAGTAAGGCTCGCGCGGTTCTATAACATATGTCACTACTGCCCTTTTCCTCCTCAGGCTTACCGTATCATCAACTATGGCGTTATAGAACCCCTTGTTGCGAAGATACTGCCTCAACTGGGTTGAAGACCTGTCTGTTATGAACGGGTCATAAATAACAGGTTCCTCGCCTATACTGCGCAGCCAGTTGTGCGGCCACCCGTCCTTCACGGGATTGGCCATATTGTAGAGCCAGAGATGGAACCTGAAACCAAGTATTCTCTTGTTCGGCCTCTGCCTCACATATCTTCGCAGTTCCTCCCTGTTAATATCATTGGTGGGCGCCTCAATCCTGTAGCGGTCAAGAAGATGGTTGCTTTCGGGTATGTGCCGCGCAGGCCGGCAGGAAAGAAGCCCTGCGGCCATTAAAACAATGGCAGGGAGTAACTGTATAATCCTGCTATATAAGAATTTTGATCTCAATTTCTTTGAAATACAGAATGACTTGTTTACATTGCCGGCAAAAATACACCAAATTTTTTGCATCCGAAATCATACACCTTATGAACACCTTATCTCTCTTGTAAAAATAAGAAAAAACATGTCCGGACTCCCAGGTTTGAAATTCATATCATCGCTCAAACATAAAAAATACCGTCGCCTGCACAATCTTTTCGTTGCAGAGGGTGAAAAGATGGTTGATGACCTGCTGAAAAGCAGCCTGCACACTGAAGCGGTCTATGCCACCGGACAGTGGTTCGCCGAAAGAGATATAGAACCTGATGGTGGCAAACATGATCAGGTTGAAGCCGGGAGTCGATGGCTCGTTGGAAAGGATAAGGTGCCGGGCGGAACAGAAAGCGAAGTGAGAGGAAAAGCATTTCGTTCCGGCTGCCCCTTTTACAGGATAACAGAAAAGGAGCTGCAGCGCATCAGCAGCCTCACCACTCCCAACAAGGTTCTGGCCCTGGTGCGCATCCCCTCATACAGCGAAGATCACGAAAAGATGAAGAATTCGCTGACGCTGATACTTGACAGGATCAGGGATCCGGGTAACCTGGGTACACTGGTGAGGTCGGCGGACTGGTTCGGGGTGGATACCCTGGTACTGTCAGAAGATTCAGCCGAGATGACAAGCCCCAAAACAGTCCAGTCCACTATGGGCTCGCTGTTCAGGATCAGGTACCATTATGTGCACCTTCCCTCATTCCTTGCATCACCCCGGTTTTCAGGAGTCCCCGTTTATGGTGCATCTTCGGGCGGATCATCAGTATGGTCACATCCGCTTTCGAAGGCGGGGTTCCTGGTGCTGGGCAATGAATCGCAGGGGATCTCACCGGAGGTTGAAAAGCTGGTTACCCACAAAATAGGCATACCCCGGGGCAGGCCGCGCGGTCAAACTGAATCACTGAATATTGCAGCGGCAGGAAGCATAATAATGGCCGAATTCAGCCGCCGGATGTTTGACGGCACCTGACAGCAAACCGGCAATACCGGTAATGCCATCATCACCGGCTCGGGTATCACTCGAAATGGAAGGAGAGGATGAAAAGATTTGAATGGAGCCTTTCGATCGTATCCTGGTACCGCTGACGCCTGCTGGACCGGGGTTCCAGCACATGAAGAAATCCGGTTGCATATTTCAGTTCTGTTGAGAACTTGAAGAACGGCAGGTAGAAATCAATGCCGAACCCTGTTTCAAGGTACACATCAAAAGGCTTCAGGCTAAGGTAAATCCCATCCTCCTCGCTGAAGTTCTTCGCAAGGTCATACCTGAGGCTTGTACCGGCAATCAGATAGGGCCTGTAATTGTTTATGCGGACCGATTTATATTTGAATATGAACGGGAACTCAATAAACGACGACTCCATGTCCTGATAGCCTTCTTTTATGGGCTCACTCCTGCTGTCCCATCCGCTCTCGCCGGGTACTCTTCCTCCTGGAATACGGTAGTAATTTATCCTGCGCTGCCCGAATGCGACCCCGGGAAGCATCCTGAAATCAAAGTGGTTCCCGAGCCTGAAGTTGGATACAATATTGATGTTGAACCCCGGAGTAAGGGTGCTTACCTCTGCAAATAAGCCTTCATTGACAGCATATTCAGATGCCCTGATCCTGAAATCCATAGTGTTGACACCCAGGGTAAACCCGAAATGCATGGCCCTGTGGTCATACTCGGGCATGTTGCGCACTATGACCCTCTGTGCGCCTGCGGTAAGGGGAAAAAGCAATAACAATATAAGAAAACGGTTCCTCAAGTCATTCATGTTAAAGGGGCAAATATACAGACAACATATTAATTAACTGCCAGGGACAATAAAATATTTTACGCTTGCAGAAATAAGAAGTTACAAGGCGGCTGGCGCTGATAAAGTTATTAAATTAGCAGAAAAAACCTTATGCACCACTCGCACGAAACCCTCCGGGATTTTACACGCGGCTTTTTTACCCGAATCGGCTGCAGCGAAAATGATGCATCGATCATTGCCGACGTATTCATAGCAGCCGAACTCAGGGGGATAGGGTCGCACGGACTTATACGGATTGCCGATCACCATAACCTCTGGAAGGCCGGCCGCCTGAATACCGCCCCCAAAATCACGGTCGTCCGCGAAACCTTATCAACTGCTGTCGTTGACGGCGACAATGCCCCGGGCATGCTGCCGGCCGTATTCAGCATGGAAACCGCCATAGGCAAGGCCCGGGATGCGGGCACCGGATGGGTGGCATGCAGAAATTCAAACCACTTCGGCATAGCGGGTTATTATGCCATGATGGCCCTTGACCACGACATGATAGGCATATGCCTGACCAATGCCAACCCGCTGGTGGCACCTACATTCTCTATATCGCGACTGCTGGGCACCAACCCGGTAGCAGTGGCCGTACCTGCCGGCAAGGAGCCGCCTTTCGTAGCCGACTTTGCCACAACCCCCATTGCAAGGGGCAAGCTTGAGGTGGCCGTAAAGAAAGGGGAAAAAACCCTTTACGGCTATGTGCAGGACCGGGAGGGCCGGCCTGCCGACGATCCCGATATCCTTCGCAAGGGAGGTGCCATGCTCCCTCTTGGTGGTGACCGCGAACACGGCAGCCACAAGGGCTACTGCCTGGGTGCCATAGTTGACATACTCTCAGCACTCCTGTCCGGCGCAGGCTTCGGGCCGTTCGTACCTCCTTCGGTCGCCTATCTCCCCCTTCCGGAGGAGGGTAACGGCAAAGGGACCGGGCACTTCTTCGGGGCCATGCGCATCGATGCGTTCAGGGAAGCAGGCGAGTTCAGGGATGCCATGGACAGATGGATAATGACATTCAGGAATGCAGAAAGCGCCGAAGGCAAACCGGCGGTGCTGATACCCGGTGATATTGAGAGGAAAAATGAGGAGACAGCAAGGAAACGCGGCATAAGCCTTATACCTGCCGTAAGGGAGGAGATGAACAGGATTGCAGAAGAGCTCGGTATGGAAACAAGACTTTAGGATTGCCGCATAATATCAGTGCCATTTGCGGCATCCATATCCCGCTTTCAACTCTGCCGCACAGGTACGGCCGGTCACCGGTTTCAGGGTCCGGCGCTGATATCACCCTGTCAGACTGAGGTTTTCTCCTCACTTTTTATTATTTTTGCATACTGTTTTTTGTTACCGGAGTTCTTGTATTATCAATATCTAATTACTGAAAAATATGGGAAAAGGAGACAAAAAGACCCGCAGGGGCAAGATTATCAAAGGAAGTTACGGCGTCAGAAGGCCCCGCAAAAAAACCGGGCCTGTAACCACGGGTACCGGCAGGAAAAAGGCATCCGGCGCCAAAGCCTGAAAAGAGGAACGGGGCCGTATCTGCGGCTCCCATATCTTAAAATATAAAGGATCATGCCGGAAAAAGTAGTCGTAGGGTTATCGGGGGGGGTGGACTCCAGCGTGGCGGCATACCTGCTCAAAGAGCAGGGTTATGATGTCAGCGCCCTCTTCATGATCAACTGGCATGATACGGAGGGTACCCTTTCGGGCGACTGCCCCTGGCATGACGACCTTATCTTCGCATCGCTGGTAGCCGAAAAGCTGGGCATTCCGTTCCACAAAACCGACCTCAGCAAACCCTACCGCGAAAGGGTGGTGAATTACATGTTCAGCGAGTACGAGAAGGGACGTACCCCAAATCCCGATGTGCTGTGCAACCGTGAGATCAAGTTCGACCTGTTCATCGAGGAGGCGCTGAAGCTTGGCGCCGACAAGGTTGCCACGGGCCACTACTGCAGCAAGGAACAGATAACCTCGGGGGGCAGGACTGTATACAGGTTGCTTGCAGGCGCCGATCAGAACAAGGACCAGAGCTACTTTCTCTGCCAGCTCAGCCAGAAACAGCTCGAACGGGCCCTCTTCCCCCTGGGCGGCATCAGCAAGGAAGAGGTGCGCAAGACGGCCGCAAAGCTTAACCTGCCGACTGCCGGTAAAAAGGATTCCCAGGGCATCTGCTTCGTGGGCAAGGTGGACCTGCCGCTGTTCCTGCAGCAGAAACTGCAGTCCCAAAAGGGTGAGATAATTGAGATACCCCGGGGGTTTTACAGGCACCTGGAACAACCCGGCAGCGACACGAAATCGCCAGGCAGCGGTACGGAGTCGCCAGGCAGCGGCGCGAAATCGACCGGCAGCGGCACGGAATCGACCCGCAGCGGCACGGAATCGACCCGCAGCGGCACGAAATCGTCCGGCAAACCATTCCGGCCTGAAGAAGACAGCGGCGCAGAACCGGCAGAAAGAGTATCCCGGGCCGAAGAAGACAGCAGCACCGTTAATGCCGAAACCCTTGAGAGTATCTGCCGCCCGGTTGCCTACCTGCCCGATGACGGTATCCGGACCGGTTCGCATAACGGAGCATGGTATTTTACCGTGGGGCAGCGCAAGGGCCTGAACGTGGGAGGCCGGAAAGAGCCGGTGTTCGTGATCGCCACCGACACAAAAAGGAACATAGTATACACTGGCGAGGGGCATTCGCATCCCGGACTGAACCGGCGGGGACTCTTCATACGGGCGGAGGATGTACACTGGATACGTGACGACATTAAAATGCAGCCCGGCGAAACAGCAGCTTTTATGGTACGGGTGCGTTACAGGCAGCCTCTTCAGAATGCCCGGCTGTTCATGAGGGAAGACGGTCTCTATATTGTTTTTGAGAATAAGCAGAGGGGTATTGCTGCCGGACAGTTTGCGGCATGGTACCGTGACGGCGAGATCCTCGGCTCCGGCATAATCGACTGAGAACAGGTCAGGATCCGTCCGGCGGCCTGTTGTGAAGGCCGCACTCCTTCTTCTCAGGCTCTTCCCACCACCATCTTCCCGCCCTCACATCGTCTCCCGGCTTTACCGCACGGGTGCAGGGCTGGCAGCCTATGCTCGGAAAACCTTTGTCATGCAGAGCATGGTATGGTATATTGTGCTCCTTGATATAGTCCCACAACTGCTTCTCCGTCCACTCGGCAAGCGGATTGAGCTTCACCAGGTTGTTGCCTTCATCCCACTCTGCAAAATCAACATTGAAGCGGGTAACGGACTGCTCCCGGCGGAGGCCGCATATCCATGCATCAAGTCCACCGAAAGCCCTCTTCAGTGGCTCCACCTTCCTTATGCCGCAGCATAATTTCCTGTTTTCAACGCTGTCATAGAAAAGGTTTATCCCTTTTTCAGCCACCATCTTCTCCACCTGCAGGTAATCGGGGAAAAAGACCTCGATGTTAATACCGTAGTGCCTGTTGGTACGCTCAAGCAGCTCATAGCTCTCGGGAAACATACGCCCCGTGTCGAGGGTGAATATCCTGGCCTGGGGGTCAACCCGGCACACCATGTGGGTGAGCGCCTGGTCCTCTGCCCCGAGGCTGCTGGCCAGGGCGATCCTTCCGCTGAAACGACTGCAAGCAATTGCCACTATCTCTTCGGCGGTTTTCCCCCGGCACATGCTGTTCAGTTCATTGATTTCTGCTTTATCCATATCGGTGCTCAATTATAGATTATTTGTGTCTGTGCCTGACACAAATTTAACCCTTTTGACCCAAAAACCTCAAACCTGATCCCGGACGCGCACCCTTTGGTTGCCGCGAGGGCTTACAAACGCGCCAGGAGGAAGGGTCCTGTAGCTGCCGGCGCGCCCCCCGGTGGCCGTCATACGGTTCCGGCAGCAGGCAGCCGGGCCGGTCCGGATAATTTTTTTATCTTGCCGGCGTTATGTGTAAAAGCTTTCGTGGTGAACCCTTTCCCCATTCTTCTTATCATGCTGCTGGTCCCGGCCCTGTCGCTGCAGGGACAAATACTGCTGGATATAAAAGGGCTTGAAGGCGTAGCCTTCCCCGAAAGGGTAATCACAGCAGATCAGGATGACCTGCAGTTTAACGATACCCTGGGCATTGAAAGGCACCTGGCAGGCATAATAAGCGCCCTCCACTCGATGGCCCACCTTGAGGCATCGGTCGACAGCCTTGTTTTTGACAGATGCGGTGCAACTGCCTATATCCATGCAGGAGCCCGGTACGGCACAATCGGGGTCTGCCTTGGCGGGATTGACCGTGAAGTGCTTGGCAGGCTCAATATAAGGGAGCGAAGATACGAAAGGAGGCCGGTTGATATTGCCTCGTTCAGGCAACTGCAGCACCGGCTGCTGACCCATTACGAAAACAACGGTTACCCCTTTGCATCCGTTGCCCTGGAAGGAACGGAGATCCATAATGATACCATACGGGGCAGGCTGACCGTTCAGAGGAACAGGCATTACCGCATTGACAGCATACATGTTTACGGGGATACCCGTGTTGAGAGGAAGCATCTTTACCGCCACATCGGGATTGTGCCGGGAGATCCCTACAGCGAAAAGCGTTTCAGGCAGGCCGGCCAGAGGATAAGGGAAACCGGCTTCTTTGAGGAGATACGTGAGCCAGAGGTTGAGTTCATGAGGGAGGAGGCTGACCTCTACCTGTACCTGAACCACAGGCAGTCCGGTTCATTCAACGGGATTATAGGGCTGGCGCCCTCCGGCAGCGGGGGCATCAGGCTGGCGGGAGAGGCAGGGCTGGACCTGGCAAACATGTTCAACCGCATGGAGCGGATTGGACTTCACTGGCAGAGCCCGGGCAACGGCGTGCAGCAGATCGATATTGAACTTGGCCAGCCCTATCTTTTCGGCAGGGCTTTCGGGGCTGACCTTAATTTCCATATGTTCAGGCAGGACAGCGCCTATCTCAGGGTAGAGGGCGAAGCAGGCATCCCGTTTACAATTACGGGTGGTGGAGCGGTCTCCCTATTCGGCCGGACCTCCTCGGTAATGGTAATTGCCGGTAAGGAACAGGTGCCCGGGGGTATCCCGGCGGCAGGGGTGCGCAGCCGGATGACAGGCCTTTCATGGAGGTACCGGAGAATAGACAACCTGGTCAATCCCCGCAGGGGCTGGAGTTTTCGCACTTCCCTCGGGGCTGGCAGCAGGTCAGTAACCGAACCCGGTAACCAGGATGCCACAGCATGGTTTGCCGAAGGCGCCGGCGAGATAAGGCTGTTCATACCGGTAGCCACCGCAAGCACCATAATGCTCTCCGGCAACTCGGCCGGGAAGCTCAACATCGGTCACGACAGGGAAGCAGACCACTTTTATGCAGGCGAGCTGTACCTGCTGGGAGGAATTCACACGATAAGGGGGTTTGATGAAAGAAGCATCGCGGCAACGGAATATTTCATACCGAGGGTTGAATACCGCTACCTCTTTGATGCAACAGGCAACATCTTCCTGTTTTTTGACGGACTGGCTTACAGGGCAAGGCTGCCGGGCGGGACTACCTCCGACACGCCTTTCGGTTTGGGGACCGGAATTACCGTCGGTACCCGGGCAGGACAGTTCACAATAAGCTATGCCGTTGGAAGGGAGCTTGGCAACCCGTTTTCATTCCGGTCGTCAAGGGTGCATATGGGGGTACTGAGCAGGTTCTGATTATTACAGGCGCCTGTAGAAATACAGCACAGGTATTGTGTCATCCACCTTTTCACTCAGTGTGTAGTACCCGCTTCCGTCGGGCATCCAGCCGAATGCCTCACCCTGGGGCTCCACCCTGTATGGCAGCAGGAGAGGCTGGCGCTTAAGCGCCTCGTAAACCGGCTCTCCCCTCTTCCTCTGCCAGTAATAGATCCTGTCATCTGTTTTAACGGCAATCTCGCTGCCGTCGGCAGATATGTCGCCTGCAAGCGCCCTGTTGAAAGGGAAATAACCCACCTTTTCGAGTGTTATCACCTTCCCGGAAACCTGTGGATAAATTGCCACATAAACAATTGACCTCTCATCCCTCTTGGTGACGATATAAATATCGCGGGTTTCAGGATCGATCATAAGGGTCTCCGCATCCCTTGCCCGGCCGTCGGGATAGATGAAGTCAATTCTCTCGACCCCGTCAACCGGTTCATTTGCAACCGAATCAAGCAGGCTTATATCAGGTTCAGGCACCCTGTACACCGACATTATATCGTACTGCGCATGGTTATCTCCGATTTCACCGATATAAAGGTAGGTGATGCCGTCGAGCGGACCCGGACCGGCAGCCATATCCTCCCAGTCCCTGTTAAAGGCGCCCCTTATGATGAACTCACCGTAATCTTCGGCGTTTTCGCCCACCACGAACAGCCGGTTAAAATCGCCGCTGTCATTGTGAACCCATATTTTCGAAGGATTGCTGCGGCTCACCGCAAGTCCGCTTGCCTCAACAATATACCTGTTTTCCAGCTCCCCCCTGGCCTCCGCCCCTGAAAAACCCGGATGATATTCCAGGTTATCAAGGTCGTACTGAAAATTCAAAGGTTCAGGGGGTAACATCGTCCCGCCATTGTCAGGCTTTGAGCAACCCTGTAACAATAACTGTATAGACAATACATAGATAAGTCCGCCAACCCTGTTGACCATAAACAGAAATATTGATGAAAACAGAAGCAAGTATACTAAAAAATTACCGTCTTAAAGAGTATATTTCTCCTGTAAAAAATCAAAATTTTGTATTCATAAAGAAACAAAATTTTGACTTACAGTCGGAACCGCTTCGCTTTACCATAAAATTTTTTTTATCCGTCGGTGTGTAATTTGGATAAAAATAATTTCATGTACATTTGCATCTGACTGAACATAAAAAACTACAAAAACATGAAGAAGATATTCCTACTGCTGGCCATTGCGGCCGCCACCTTTACAGGTTGCAAGGATGAACCGCTGGCACACGCCAGGTTCTGCGCCGATATCAGTCCCCAAAACCCCTGTGTGGGCGAGGACAATGTATTTATCCAGGGCACCAATGTGTGGGCCCACCTGATCCTGAGTCCCCGATTCAACGATACTGCTGTAACCGCCAACTTCTACGGGTATCAGAACGGACAGCGCATTTTCATTGAGAGTATCCATCATGAGCTGGACCCCGGACAGACCCTTGTCATGGAACAGCTCTTCATCAACCTCTGCGGTGATTTTGAGATCGAATGGAAGGACAGCAAAGGCAACCTCCTGGCAAAAGGCGAATTCGAGATCTGGTAACAAATAAGTGTAAACATGCAGCAAAACTGCCTGTAGTACCAGTGAAGATATAATGGCTGCGTCTTTATGCCATACGGGCCGCCCGCATGTGTTCACCCGATTCTGAAAAGATAGCAATCTAATGGCGGGCTCATCCTGTATCATACAATAAAAAAAGCATCCCGGAGGATGCTTTTTTTGTTGCTGTGTATCTCAAATTCCTAGTAGCCAGGATTCTGCTGCAGCACGTCAGGCTGAAGGTCGAGCTGCGACTGCGGAATGGGCTGGTACCTGTCCCTGTCGGTGAATGTGGCTCCCCTCATGAAGGTCCTGATCTCCTCATCAGCCCTTGCAAAGTCATTGAGGGTCTTGGCCATCGGCACAGAGTTAAGTCCGGCCGGCAGGTCGTCCCAGCGCCTCAGGTCAAAGAAACGCTGCCCTTCGGTGGCAAACTCAAGGCGCAGCTCCCACTGTACGGCCCTCATAGCCTCAGCCTGGTCTGCAAATGCAGGATAGAGGCCGATGTTATAGTTGGCAGCAGGCTGATCCCAGTCCACGTCACCACCAGACATATAGTCGCCTTCATCGGTACCTGGACCCCACGGGTGTGCTTCAGGAGGAAGTTCAGTGATCAGCACGCGGCCCATCACAACCTCGTTTCCGGCACGTTCGCGTATCATGTTAACATATGTGCGGGCTGTCTCCAGGTCATTTTCAAACGCTGCAACCTCGGCTCTCCACAGAAGTACGTGTCCGTAGCGGATGTAACGGTAGTTGTTGGCGTTGTTTCCGGTCATCCAGCCCGTTGTTGTGGAAAGGCTGTAACGCTCATGCTGGTAGAAGAAGGGCTTCGAAACCGGCATGTAGGGGCCGCCGTTGCTCTGGTCGCGTATCCAGTCCCTTCCGCGCATGATACCCCAGTCCCTGTAAGGAATGCCCCTGCGGCTCACGGTCCAGTCAAGGCGCGGGTCAACCTCATCATCAAACGGGACGAATGTTGCCGATGATGCTACACCCTGATCATTCTTCAGGTGCACGTTAACCTGGTCAAAAACAGGAAGTCCGTTGGCATCTACCCTGAAGGCATTCACCAGGTTCTGTGAAGGCTGGTGAAAGCCGCAGCACATGCCAATGTCGCCTCCGTGAGGCCAGTTCAGCCCAATTCCCATCTCGGCGTTACCCGAGCAGCAGGCTCCGTCATTCACGTTTGCCTGTATCTCGAATATCGACTCCGGGTTGTTGTTATGGGCAATCCTGTAATTGTCCAAAAAGTTCGGCATCAGCTCAAACCTTCCGCTGTTGATGATGTTGTCAAGCAGCGGCTTGGCCGAAGAATAGTCCAGCACCTGGAGGTACGCCCTGGCAGCAAGCGCCATGGCTGAATACCTTGTCGGGCGTCCCGGATCGGACTGGGTAGCGGGCAGGTTCTGCCATGCGTATTCAAGGTCGCTGATAATATGAGCCAGCACCGCTCCTTCGGGATTAACGTTTGAAACTTCGGACGGGTTCTCAGTCTCCTCGGTAATGATCGGGATATTCTTGAACACCAGCCATGCCTCAAAATTGTAAAGAGCCCTGAGGAAACGGGCCTCAGCTGTTTTCCTCGCCCTGAAATCGTCGGTTATGTCCTCTGTGGCATTAATGATCCTGAGCACCTCGTTTGCGCGGTTAACTCCCATACCGATGGCCCATTTCCATTTCTCACCCGGGTAGGGGTTCGTGGTTGGTACTTCCCATCGTTCAATGTCATTGGCAGGAACCTGGTCGGTTAACTCCGATCCCTTGTAGGCATCGTCAGAAGCGGCCGAGCCGTATGTCCAGTTCTGGATTGAGGCGCCCCAGCTAACCTCCCATACGGCACCTCCGCTGACTATTCCGTATGTTCCGAGCAACAGCGCGTCAATTCCCTTGGCGCTGTAGAAGACCGTCTCGTCGGTCACCCCCTGTGGGCGTTTGTCGAAAAAGTCCTCCGAACATGAGTATGATATGGCCAGTAGCATTACCGCGGCCAGTATTATTGATAGTTTTTTCATGTGGTTGTGTTTTTTATTGATTAAAATAATTGCCTTCTTACAAACCTAGTGATACACCGAACATGATCTGGCGCGGTGTCGGCCATGCGCCCATATCCATACCCATGCTTCCGCCTGATGTATTGAGCTCGGGATCAAGTCCGCTATAATTGGTTATGGTGAACAGGTTGGTAACCTGGCCATAGATCCTCACGTTCTGTATCTGCATCCTGTTGGTCAGCTCCTGCGGCAGCCTGTAGCCGATCCTCAGGTTCTTCATCCTCAGGAATGATCCGTCCTCAACAAAATGTGTTGAAGGCTGCTGTGATCCTTCTGCAAGGTCATGAATGGGAAGCTTGGCCTGTGCATTGTCAACATATGGGCTGCCCCACGAGTTATATAGCGCATCATGGCTCTTACCACCGTTGAACATACCGAAGTCTATCCAGCGGCGTACGTAGTTGATCATATCATTGCCGTAGCTTCCGTAGAAGAACATGTTAAGGTCAAAGTTTCCATAACCGAGGTCAATGTTCAGACCTCCCGTAAAATCGGGATGGGGACTGCCGATATATTGCATGTCGGCCGGAGTTATTTCACCGTCACCGTTAACATCCCTGTACTTGAAGCGGCCCGGCGCGTTATAGTCGCCAAAGGGCGGATGTGCATCAGCCTCTGCCTGTGTCTGGAAGATGCCATCAACTATGTACCCGTAGAACTCGGGGAACGCTGTTCCGACAGTGGCCCTTGTATATGACATCTGCCTCTGCCACCCCATTACCAGGTACTCCTCTACATCGTCCGAGAGCTGCATCAGCTCGTTCACGTAACGTGACAGCGTTCCACTTACGGCATATCTGAACTGTCCGCCCATAGCGGTGTTGTTGTATCCCAGCTCAATATCAAAGCCGGTGTTCTTCATCTCGCCGATATTGACGAAGGGGGGGGTTGCTATACCCATCACCTGCGGAACGCTCAACTGGTAAAGCATGTCGGAGGTGTACCTCTGCCAGCCGTCTATTGAGAAGTTGACGGTGCTGTTGAACAGTGTCATGTCAAGCCCGAGATTGACAGTTTCAGTGGTTTCCCAGGTCACGCCGGGGTTACCGACTGCCGAGGGCTGGAAGCCCATTTGCGAGGAGGTGTTTGAACCGTCAATGGCATATGCAGAGTGCATGATATGTGTCCCGTAGGTCGAGAAGATATTGTAGTTACCTATCCTGTCGTTACCCGACACACCCCAACCAAGTCTCACCTTGCCGAAATCGAGCCAGCCCCTGGTGCCTGCCATGAAATCCTCCTGGGAGAATGCCCATGCGAATGATGCTGCCGGGAAGTTGGCATAGCGGTTGTCTGCTCCGAAGCGGGATGATCCGTCGCGGCGGACAGTGGCCTCGAACAGGTACCTGCCCATCAGGTCATAGTTAACCCGGCCGAAGATCGAGAAGAGCGACCATGAGGAGGCCGAACCCGAGTTGGCCTGGTTTATCTCGCCCGATGAAAGCTGCATGTAGTTCACATCGGTCGAGAAGTACTGGCTCCTGGAAGCATTCATCCACCTGTAGTTGTTGTCTATGGCCTCCGTGCCCAGTATCACCGCAAGGCGGTGGTCATCGCCGAAACTGGCAGCATAGTTAAGTGTATTTGACCAGTTCCACTGGAGCGAGTAGTTGTTGCTCCTGTTGAATCCATCAATCCTGTTGGGCTCTGAATGTTCGAAGTTGGCAATGTTTGCCCACCAGCCGTTCCACTGTCCGTAGTTGTAACCCATCGTTGACCTGAAACTTAACCCTTCGTAAAGATCTGCCTCAGCAAATATATTACCAAGAATCCTGAACCAGTCCCCTCCGTCGTTCCTGGCACGGTACAGCATCGCTACCGGGTTGCCCGAGTTACCCATTCCGGGAGCCCTGGAACCCGCAAAGTTTCCTTCTATGTCATACACGGGAATGATTGGCTGCGAACGGTACGCCTGTGAAATCGGGATGCCTTCCGAGTTATCGCCCAGGTTACCGTAGTTGCTGGTGTTGATAACCTGAACCGATTGTCCGGCCTTCAGCCAGTTGTTGAACCTGGCATCGGCTGTGTTACGGAAGGTGAACCTCTCAAAGCCTGTATGAATAAGCATACCTTCCTCATTCAGGTAACTTCCCGAAAAGGAATAAGTAACATTCTCGCCGCCGCCCGTGACCGACATGTCGTACTCCTGTATAAAGCCGTTCCGGTAGATCTCGTCATACCAGTTGGTGCCAGGCACGCTCGCCTCAAATATCGGGAAATCCGGGTACCTGTAAAGCCCGTGGTCAACGCTCATGGCACCGGCAGGCAGGATATAGTTGGGTATCCTGGGCTCTGCACCGTCGCCGTATTGCGGATGCGAGTAGTTAACACCCGGGGTCAGTCCCCTGTTGCGGGCCTCAAGCCAGAGCATCTCACCGTACTCTGCCGTGTTGAGCAGGTCATACTGGTTAACTGCCTGGGTAATACCGGTGCGCACGTTAAAGTTGACTTGCGGCCTCTGTCCCTCGCGCCCCCTCTTGGTGGTGATAATGATAACACCGTTAGCGCCCCTGGTTCCGTAAATGGCCGCCGATGAGGCGTCCTTCAGGATGGATATCGACTCGATATCATTGGGATTAAGATTGTTGCCTGGTCCTGCAGGTACACCGTCAATGATGTAAAGCGGATTGGCATCGTTGATCGTACCCAGTCCGCGCACACGCACTGTAGCGTCGCCGCCCGGAGTATTGGCAGTAGTCACGGTAACACCTGACACCTGGCCCTGGATACGGCCCATGGTACTTGGAGCTGTCGAGATCTCCATCCGGTCGCCCGACAGGGTCGAGACCGAACCTGTCAGCTCCTCCCTCATACGGGTACCGTAACCAACGACAACGATCTCGTCGATGGCTCTTAGCTCAGGCTGCAGAACCACATCAACAACATCGCGGCCCTCAATCGCAACACGCTGCCTGGCATATCCCACATATGATATAACTAGTATTGATGTGGGGGCCGGCGCTGTGAACGAGAACTGGCCGTCAACATCGGTAACTGCACCAATTGTTGTTCCTTCAACAATCACGTTCACTCCCGGCAGGGATACTCCCTCAGGGTCGGTAACAGTACCGCTGACCCTGTGCTCCTGGGCGCTTAGCTGAAAAGCACACAGGAACAGTACCAGGAAAGCACTTGTGATCTTGGTCATCAAAGAGCTTTTTCGGAAATGTTCCGTTGGAGAGAACAAATTTCCGGTTTTAGGTAGTTTTTTCATAAATGTGTAAGGTTTTAAGGTTAAATAACAATAGACACAAAACGAAACCGTATCGTGTCAGACTTGATAAAAAAAGAAATTTTCAGATTCTATCCATAAAGGCTTTTTAAATTTATTTTAAAATACTATTCTGCCCAAATATAGGCACAAATTAAGAAAAACAAAATAAAATGTTAAATAATTTAAAATTGAACCTGCATTCAGAAGCACTCTCATTGATAAATTCAAAACAGGTGATATTTAAATGATTAACAACAAACAATTACCTTCCCGGTCGCATCCGGCGGGTAAAAATTCAGGCATGTTCCGGGTGGAATGGATAGCCGAATGACCCGGTTGTTAAAAAATGTTTATATAAAGATGCAATAAGGAGGCCTCAGGTTGCAAGAATTTGCTTTTTTTTCCCTTGCCCGCAATTAATCTCCTGAAAACCTTTTTCCGCAGGGCGAAATCCGGAAACCGGCTTATTGAAAAAACCGGTTTTAACCTCCGGATTATCTGTTTCCATCGCCTTTGCCTTTGGCTTGCGGTTTGGCTACGGTTTTGGCTCTGGCTGGCGGCTTGGCTCCGGCTTTGACTTGCGGTTTGGCCTTGGTTTTGGCTTTGGCTTGCGGTTTGGCTCCGGTTTTGCTTTCAGCTTTGTTTTCAGCTTTGCTTTTTGCTTCTGCCCCGGTTTCTGCCTCCCCCTCACTTTCATCGCTGCCCTGCGGTTTATCTTTGTTTTCTTCGGCCCTGGCAAGCAGCCCGGGAAGGTCATGCCTGAGCAAAATATTGTACCAGCTGAGGATCTTCTTTATGTCAGAAACATACACTCTCTCCCTGTCATATTCGGGCAGTACCACACCGAAAAACTCCTTCAGCCCGGCCGGCGGGGATTTTGGATCCGGGGCTTCCCGTCCCTCATTATGGTTGTGTATCTTTCTGAAAACATCGGCAAGGGGTAGTTCGCCTGAACCGGTATAAACAGATATCTCTTCAAGTGTGCTTATCCGCTGTGTTGAATAAGCGCTCATACGCTTTTTGTCATCAAGCGATTCAACAATTATTGCATTTCTCCCCTGGGAAACAAACCGGTAAAGTCCGGGATATCCCGAAATTGCCATTAGATCCTTTAGTTCCATATCCATATTTGAGTTAATGATTATATTATTCAGCCGGCAATATCCCGCGGCTGAGCATGTCATGCAGACTTAGCAGTACAGGGAGTACCGGCTCGCTTTCATCATTCCTGATCACTGTTCCTGCAAGAGGTATCTTTTTCTCATCGGGCCACTGATTCTCCATCCGTTTCTCAACCTCATCGCGGGTAATACCGCCACGTTTCAATATCCTCTCCATTCTCATCTGCTCAGGTGCAGCAACCAGGATGATCCAGTCCAGTTCTCTCCATGTGCCCGTCTCGAACAGTATGGCAGCCTCCTTTATTATGTATGGCCCACCATAATGATCCTCCAGCCAGGCTGTGAAGTCATTGTGCACTGCCGGATGGACAATGCTGTTAAGGGTATCCAGCGCCCCGCTGTTCTCAAATACGAGCGATGCCAGCTTTCCCCTGTCCGGTTTACCGCCGGTGAAGAAATTTTCGCCGAATGCCTCCAGCAGGCTGCGCCTCACCTCTTCATCACAGGATAAAATATTCCTTGCCCTGTCATCGGCATTGTATACGGGTACACCCAGTATTTCGAACACCCGGCAGACTGTTGATTTGCCCGAACCAATTCCTCCTGTAACTCCAATTTTAAGCATGACCAGTCAATTACCCCTCCTTTCTGCCGGATCTGTTTCTATAATAAAATCGACCGATTGCGGATAATACCTTACCGACCTGATAAAATCGGGTTGTTTGACCAGTCGGACAGGCAAACGTCCGGTGCCGGGAACCCGTGTGCGGTAATCGGTCTCTGCCCTGAACTGCTGACGGCTCACCTTATCATAATCGGTCAGGGCGACGAGGAAAGAGACTGACACCTCAGAAGGGAAGGTTATTATCAGCAATGTATCGGGAAGATTGATCACTTCAACGGGAATTCTCAGCCCTGCCTCCGTGAATTGCTCAACAGGTATATTGACCCATACAGCCGGTTCGGAATATTCAAGCATATCCGCCTCATGTATGGCCGCCCTTCTCCGTAGTGCGTCACTTACTCCCCTGGCAATCACGGGGAGGGTCCTTACCGAACTCATTGTATCGACTACTGTGGCAGGACCCGACACGATTACAGAATCCGGTTCTGTCCTGATATTCCCCTTGACCATGAACTGCGGCCTGAATTCCAGTTCAACTACAGGCTCAACAGGCAACTTCCTGCTCACTTTATCGGTAAAGTTGAAAAAAAGAGTGTCGGGCCTTATTTCAAGTATCTCTATCCCGGCACCCAGTTGCCCGGCAATCCTGTTTGCAGCAACTGATGAAAGGATGTAGAAGTTACGGGTCCCGGTGTCGGGCAGCCTGTTTAGCGAAAAAGAATTAACGTCAAAAACTATGGGAAGAAGCCTGCGGCTTATATAATACCTGAGAAGAGTATAGCCGTGTGCATTTACAGTCAGCTCCAGGCTGGAAGGCAGTTCTCCCACCATGACCATATTCGGAGGGAAATTCGTATAGCGCACCGGGTACCCTACGGGAACAGTATATTCTTTGCCAAGTGCATTGAGAAACCAGAAAATGGCGGACAATGCAACAAAAAAAAGAAAAACCAGTACCCTGCGATCCGGCCTGAACCTGGACAGCCTTTCATGTACCCTGCTGATTATGTCTTTAACCTTAACCAATTATAATACCGGTTGAGTGTCAAATCTTACTGATCCCGGGTGAAGCTCAGCCTGCCCCTGATGGAACCGGACTTACTGCTTTCGGCGGCAGGGGCCTGACTACTTCTGTCCTGCCAGATCGGTAGGATCCTTAAGGACTGCGTTCTTGTCGACCTTGATATGAATATTGTTACCAACGTCCATGGTAACCACCTGGCCGGAGATATCGTTTATTTTCCCGTATATACCTCCCGTGGTGACAACCTTGTCACCCTTCTTCAGAGCTTCCCTGAAGGTTCTCAGTTCTTTCTGCTTTCTCATCTGTGGCCTTATCATGAAAAAATAGAATACAAAAATGATAAGCAGAAGCGGTAAAAATGAGATCAATGGATTCTGGCCCGGCTGTGCCGTTGCCGTAATAAATGTAATAACCTGGTGTGTCATACTGTAAAATTATAGTTAGTAATCAATTAAATGCAATATTTTTTTCAGGAAAAGCTTATCAGGCAGTCGTCCTGTTTCATCAAATGCCTATTCAATCATAACACGCAATGCAAGCGTTACCATAGCATTATCGGCATTTGTAAAAAGATTGATGGTCTTTACCTGCCTTCCCCTGAATCCCCTGGTGTCAAATACCACGCGAAGGCCTCCCTCCTCGCCCGGGCCAATTGGCCGGCCGTCAAATTCAGGGACAGTGCAGCCACAGTCGGCACTGGATGAATGAATTATCAGAGGCGCATCACCCGTGTTCCTGTACCTGAAGGTATGGACCAGTTTTTCGCCATGCCTGACAGTGCCAAAGTCGTGCCTGATATTTCGAAACTCAATATAGGGCCCTCCCTCATGAACTGACATCTCTGCAAAACCCTGGTCACGAACCGGCCCTGGACCACAGGAGGTCAGCATGATCAGCACCATACAAAACGCCACCTTTACTATATGGTTCATAAAAAGAGTGTTATTAAACTGCAAAATAAGCATAAAATTACAATAACAGCAAAAGTCTTTCAGGACTCACCTATAAGACCCCGTCCCTTCTTAACGATCCTGTTTTCCTCTTTGAGCTGCCCGATGATCTTGTCAAGTATCCCGTTAATGAAATTACTGCTTTTGTCAGTACTGTAATACTTTGCAATTTCTATATACTCGTTGAAGGATACCTTGGTCGGGATCGATTCATTGGCCAGGATCTCTGCTATTGCCTGCTCCATGATCAGGATATCCATAAATGCTATCCTCTCGACGTCCCAGTTCCGGGTATGCCGTTCTATCAGCTTTTCATAATCCTTATGGTTAATGATCAGGTTCATGAAAAGCCGTCTTACGAACTCGCGGTCATCTTCATCTTTGAATAGCTGATATACCGGCACCGGAGTATTGTGATCGCCCGAAAATTTCCTGATGCTCTTTTCTACCATTCGCACTGTAAATTCAAGGTCATCATTCCAGTAGATGCTTCTTTCCTCGAGCACCTGGTCAAGCTGCGGGGAGAGGAGTATAAGATCATTGAGCACTGTCAGTACAAATTTTTTATCGGACTGCCATGTTGCTTCAGACTCACCCATGTACTCCCTGTATAATTCTGAGCTGGCCAGTGTATTGAAAAGCCCCCTGATCAGTTCGGGGTGGCCGGCCCATGAAATCTTATGATTACGTAACAGGGTGCCCAACTCACCGTGCTCCTCCAGATGAAGGATAAGCGAGTTTTCGGCAAACCGGGTGTTTGGATTAAGGTCCTCCCATGCAGGTGAGAGTTTTGACCGGGCAAGGTCAATCCTTTTTCTGGCATATCTGGCAAGGTCAATCAAAAGCTGGTAAACAGAGAGATACAGTTCCCATGTTTTGCCTATACTGAAAAACAGCTCCTTTTCACTTTTGGCAGGGGTGTCAACCCCTGCTTTGAAATAAGCATAAGCGGCCTGCAAGACCTTGATCCTTAATAATCTCCTGCTGATCATTTTTATTTAAAAGAGCCCGTGCAACATGTTCAGGGAGGTGCAAAGTAAATGTTTTTTGCCCAAACAACCTGTTTTTTGGAAATATTTCGACCAATATTTTAAGTGACAAATTTGTGTTTCGCCGCCAAAATTATTTTATTTGTTAAAATAATTGATTCCACCAGGATGCAATTATTTCTCAATCACGTGAAACATAATCTTTTTAAAAAGCAGGAAGATGGAAGAGAATGACAAAAAAACCGGAGGAGATAACGACGCAAGACAGGAAATCTACTCGGAGACGGTAAGGGCTGGAAAGAGGACCTATTTTTTCGATGTCAAGGCTACCAGGAACAATGATTACTACCTTACCATTACCGAGAGTAAGAAAAGGTTCAATAAGGAAGGGAAGCAGTTTTTTGAGAAACACAAGGTGTTCCTGTACAAGGAAGATTTTGAGAAATTCAGCGAGGGACTTACTTCAGTCATCTCATACATCAACAACGCACAACCGGCTGAACCGGCAGAGGCAGGTGATGAGGATGAAACCGGCAAGGAACTCACCGGGAGCTTTACAGATGTCAGTTTCGACGACCTGGAAAAACAATCATAATTCAGTCCGCCTTCTTTTGCAGGACAATATCAGTGAAACAGGCTTAACGGCCAGTTATTGCTGAATTGTTCTATAACCTCATACATACCTGGCGTGAGCTTGCTTACGACCGGTTTTACCATATTAACTGGTATCTCTTTATAATAAGCCTGAGCAATGGCGCCTGTTATGGTTGTGATAGTCGCAGTCCTGTTCCCCAGGGATATGGCAAGCCTTATAGAATCACCGAAATTCCGGCTGTCCAGAAACGCTATGATAGCTTCAGGCACCGAACCCTGGCATGACTGGTCATAGCGGAAACGGGGCCTGATCTCTTCAATGGTACGGTTAAGGTCATAACTGTACTCCGCCTCAATATGGCTCCGGATCTCATCCTTTGAACGCCCGTTCTTTGCAAGGAATACAGCAGAAGCAACAGCCTTTGCTCCTATTATACCGTCAGGATGGTTGTGACTTACCATGGCGCACCGGGCAGCCTCATCAACCACCTCGGGCAATGTCCTGCCCGAATAGCCGACCGGACTGACCCTGAGTGCAGCACCATTGTTCCAGCTATGGTATGGCTTTGGCTCCTGCTGTGAGATCCAGCGCATGAAGGCAGCGCCATATCCCCTGCCCGGGTATTCATTACCGTACCTTTGCAGGTTATTTATGTAATCCTTTCCGTTAAGCAGAGAGTCCATCACTGCCACAGTCAGCACGCTGTTACTTGTAAAACCCGCCTTAATTGAATCCGGGTCGGGCTTTTCCGGCATCCTGCCCGATTCAGAATACTCAGTTCCCAGGATGTCTCCCGCAATTGCACCGATAATCAGTTTCTCAACCATAAATAATTTATTGCTGTTTTTGAGCAGATTATTCTTCTTTATCCTTTTCTGAAATAAACTCTTTTATCTCTTCGTATGAAAGCTTCTTCACGTTCGTAACGATGAACTTCTCACTGAGGAACCCACCATATTGGTTGCATTCGGCAACAGCCTCCCTGAAAACATCGCGTACGGGCGCCCTGACAGGAAGAACAGCAAGTAACGAACAAAAATTATCCATAAAGCATATCTCCTCTGCTTCGGCTCCACAATTCTTCAGATGATAGTCAAACTCAGTTCTCACAAGCTTACGCTGGAATCCACTGAATTGTTTCCCGGAACTGCTTATAAGGACCACAAAATAACGTAGCCCGGATCCCTTCCCGCCAAGTCCGGTTGATATGAATACCTGATCCTCATCCAGCAGCCGGCTCTGGATCACCATCCTGCTCTCCTGAAATGCCAGTACGGCCCAGTCCCTCAGCTCCGCATCAGGGTTCCCGAGATACCTTTCTATGGCCCGGTAGGCAGCCACCTCCTCCGAAGCGGCAAGCCGGGCCAGGAGTCTCTTTTTCTCTTCTGCCGGAAACCCGCAATCGAAAAGTTTCTTTGAGAGTTCAGGTATATCAGCATTGACAGGGTTCTTTTTCAGTTCCCTTGCGAATTCAAAGTATTCCACCTGCAGGTCTATGTCGATCTGTTCTTCAAGAATACTTATATTTCCAGGGGAGTGGCCAAGAGCATCCTCTATCTTCTCATATATGTTTTCGTCTTCCATAATGGTGACAAGGATATCAACATAAACGGACCTGTTCCTGAAAGATTATGGACAGGTATAATTTTTTTTAAATAATCTTTACAACGACCCTGATACCCCACCCTGAGACCAGTTTATTTTACAATGCTAAGAGGGGGTAACACCGCCAGGAAACTGGCAAAAATACCCATATATAGGTATATGTACAAAGCAAAATATCGCCTATTTTTGCATTTCGCAAATACTGATGGGGCCTGAAAAGGACCATTGCCGATCTAAATACAGAATATGACCCTTGCAGAGCTTCATACCGACCAGAGCGGGATCATTACCAAGGTTAAGGGGCGGGGCGCTTTCCGCAAAAGGATAACCGAGATGGGATTCATCAGGGGAAAAACTGTGAAGGTAATCAAAAATGCCCCTCTTAAAGATCCCGTCGAATACAGCATAATGGGTTACGAGATCTCGCTTCGCAAAAGTGAAGCAGCCCTTATCGAAGTGATCACCCCTGATGAGGCTCCCGAAAAGGTTAAGGAAAAATACAACGGGATCGTAACTGAAAAATGGCTGAAAAACAAGGCTGATGTAAAGGGGAAAGTCATCAATGTTGCCATGGTGGGCAATCCCAACTCAGGGAAGACCACACTCTTCAATTCTGCGACACGCTCAAAGGAGAGAGTGGGCAACTACGGGGGTGTGACAATTGATGCCAAGTATGGAAAGTTTTCCCTCAGGGGATACAGGTTCAATATTGTCGACCTTCCCGGCACCTATTCTCTTACCGCATGGTCTCCCGATGAGCTGTTCGTCAGGGAACATATAATTGAGCAGCTTCCCGATGTTGTAATTAACGTTGTTGATGCCTCAAACCTCGAACGGAACCTGTTCCTCACCACCCAGCTGATCGACATGGACATCAAGGTGGTAATGGCTTTGAACATGTATGATGAGCTGCTCGAGGCGGGTGACGAACTGGACTATGAATCTCTTGCCAGGATGACCGGCATCCCGGTAAGCCCCACCATAGGCTCAAGGGGAATTGGAATTAACGACCTGTTTCAGAAAGTAATTGATGTTTATGAGGACGAGGACAGGGACATGAGGCATGTTCACATCAACTACGGCCCCGAAATAGAGCTATCGATAGGGCGCATACAGGAAAGGATCAAGGTAAACCTCCATCTTACCGACAAGATATCTTCACGGTTTCTTGCTCTGAAGCTGCTTGAGAAAGACAGCGATGCCGGAAAACGGATATCAGTGCTTGAAAACGCGGCTGAAATTGCCAACGTTGCAGGCAGGGAGGTAAAACGCCTGGAAGCTGCCATTGGCGAGGACAGCGAAACCCTGATAACAGATGCAAAGTATGGTTTTGTATCGGGTGCCCTGCGGGAGACCATGAAACGGTCGCCTGTGACACGCCGTAAACGGTCGGAGGCCATAGACGCCATCCTTACCAACCAGGTTCTTGGTTTCCCTCTGTTTCTCCTCTTTATATTCGTTATGTTCATGGCAACCTTCAGGCTTGGGGAATATCCGATGGAATGGATAGAGGGCCTGGTTGAGGTCACCGGTGAGTTTATTGACAGCCGAATGGCAGAAGGAAGCTTCAAAGATCTGCTTATCAACGGGATGATAGGCGGGGTCGGGGGAGTGATCGTGTTCCTGCCGAATATCCTTATCCTGTTTTTTTTCATTTCACTTATGGAAGATACCGGGTACATGGCCAGGGCAGCCTTTATAATGGACAGGTTGATGCACCAGATAGGACTGCACGGAAAGTCATTCATACCCCTGATCATGGGATTTGGCTGCAACGTACCTGCAATTATGGCCACACGAACCATAGAGAACAGGAACAACCGGTTGCTGACGATGCTCATAAACCCGTTCATGTCGTGCAGCGCCAGGCTGCCCGTTTATGTGCTGATCATCGGGGCCTTTTTTCCCAAATATCCGGGGATTGTGCTGTTCGGACTTTACGGGTTCGGGATTGTAATGGCGGTGATGGTTGCCCTGATTTTCAAAAGGCTGCTGTTCCGCTCCGATGATGTTCCTTTTGTAATGGAACTGCCTCCTTACAGGATACCCACACTCAAAACAACTCTGCGCCATATGTGGCACAAGGGATCACTCTACCTGAAAAAGATGGGGGGTATAATACTGGTTGCATCAATCATCATATGGGCCCTGGGCTATTTCCCCACAGGATCGCGAACTGCCGCAGTAAATGACCAGAACACGGCACTCGCTCACTATGATACTGACAAAGCCGCAGAATTGATAACCCCGGCATCAGCTACCCCAGGATCAGGTGCCGCAGGCATGCCGGCAGACGCGGCAACGGATGCCTCCCAGGGTTTCAGTACTGAACAGAGCTCATATATAGAAAGAATTGGCAGGTTTATCGAGCCTGTCCTGGCACCACTCGGATTTGACTGGAAAATGGGGGTAGCCCTTGTATCGGGACTTGCAGCAAAAGAGATCGTGGTAAGCACAATGGGGGTGCTGTACCATGCTGAAAGCGAAGTCGGTATCCCGTCTGAAAGCCTTGGAGACAAACTGAAGCAGCAAAGATATCCCGACGGCACCAGGGTTTTCACCACCGCATCGGCCCTTTCATTCCTGGTGTTCATACTTCTGTATTTCCCGTGTGTTGCTGTTATTGCAGCTATAAAGAACGAATCGGGGCACTGGAAGTGGGCGGCTTTCATGGTTCTATACACAACCGGGCTCGCCTGGATAATGTCGTTCCTGGTCTACAATTTTGTTAGCCTGATTATCTGAAAAAAACTATGCAGGACATACTGTCATATTCAGCAATTATTTACGCGGTTACATATACCATATACCACACGGCACTGACTTTCCTGCCTGACAGGCTTAAGGGCGGCATGGGAGCTATCAGTGGCGGCACAGGAAAGTTCACCGCCGGCACTGATGTAATATCCGGCAATAAAAGAGGCCCCGCAGCAGGAAAGGGAAGTTTCACTGCCGGACCGGGAACCCTCTCCGGTAAAACGGGGAAGTTCACCGCCGGCTACTGTGCATCATGTTCCGGGTGTGCCTTCAGTAAAAAGTAATTCGGAACCCCGGCAGTCCGGTCAGCTAAAAATTCCTATTTTTACCCAATGGATGTAATTCTGCTATCTGTCTCGGTCCTGCTATTGCTTGCAGGAATTGCGGGCTGCCTGCTTCCCGTCATCCCGGGTCCCCCGCTTAGCTTCCTGGCACTTCTCCTCGTAAGCTTTACAAAATATGCAGAGTTTACAGTAAACTTCCTCATCATTACAGGAATTATTGCCGTATTGGTTACCCTGGTTGATCTGGCAGTTCCCGTATGGGCCACCAAAAAGTTCGGAGGCTCCAGGTACGGCATGTGGGGGGCGGGAATAGGCATCTTTGCCGGGATATTTTTCTTCCCGCCGGCAGGACTGCTGCTGGGGCCGCTTGCAGGGGCAATTGCAGGGGAGCTGATCAGGGGCGCTGGAGGGCGCAGGGCGGTGGTCGCGGGACTTGGCTCTTTTGCAGGGTTCCTGCTGGGAGTGGGACTTAAGCTTGCCGTTTCGGGCACCCTCACGGTTTACTTTGTAAGAGCCGTATTCAGCGCGTCATAGAACACCTGGAGTATTTCGGTCCTTATATTCATAATGCTGATAAGGTTATTGTCCCTTGTGGGATGAACCCTGTTTGACAGAAAAATATAGAGCAGGTCATGCTCCGGGTCCATCCAGACAAAAGTGCCGGTGAAGCCGCTGTGCCCAAAGCTGGACGGCGAAGCGCCCCTGCAGGGGTATGCCCTTTCGGGGGAACGGTCAGCATTGTCGGGCACAGGTTTGTCAAAGCCGATCCCCCTGCGGTTGTCGTTCTCAGGGAACTGAACCCGGGTAAATTCAGCGATCACTTCCTCCGAAAGGTATCTCCTGCCCCCATACTCACCCCCGTTGAGATACATCTGCAGTAACTTGGCAAGATCGACAGCCGATGAAAAAAGTCCGGCATTGCCGCTTACCCCTCCCAGCACGGCTGCAGCCTCATCATGAACATAACCGTGGACCACCTTTCTCCTGAAGTTGTTGTCTGTTTCAGTAGGTACGATCCGGTAGAGCGAAAAGAATCGGCGGGGATTGTACCGGAGGGTCCCCGCCCCGAGGGGCCTGAAGAAATCATCGTACAACGCCTCGGTATATGGTCTTCCGTCAACTCTTGACAATACTTCGGGCGATACTATAAAAGGCAGACAGGAGTACCTGTATTCACCTTGCGTGAACAGGTCGCTCCTCCTGATATCACGGTACACCCGGTCGCGGAAATCATCCCTCAGGTACAGATGAGTGCCTATTTCCGTGTTGTGACGCCCTGCCGGTTCCAACCTGTACCACCGCCTGATGTAATGCCCCCTTCTGACGGTCCGCTCCCAGTAGTTGATATAGGGGACGATACCCGACTGGTGTGTGAGGAGATCGCGCAGCAGGATATCCTCCTTGTTCGACCTTCTGAACAACCTGTTCTCCCAGTCATCCCAGTAGTGGCTGAGGGGCATGTCCAGGTCAAGACGTCCTTCGTCAACAAGCTTCATGTAAAGGGGCAGCGGGCCTGATATCTTGGTAACCGAAGCCAGGTCATACAGGTCATCCCGGTGCACGGCCACCCTGCGGTCATATGTGTGGTGCCCCCAGGCCTTGTCGAATATGACCTTTCCGTTCACGGCAGCAAGCACCCTGCATCCCGGGAATGCCTTCATCTCCAGTCCGCTCTTCACAATGGAATCAACCCTGTGCTGCAACATTCTTCCGTCAATCCCGGCCTCGCCGGGTACGGAAAATGCCAGCCTCCACCCTCCCGGTGTGGCAATTCCATGTCCCTGTTCAAAAATACTCCCTGCAGCCTCCGGCAGGTTGCCTCCGGTGGCTATGGCCCCGAAGAGAGCCTGTGCGGAAAGGTCCTGTGCAAGCGGTGTGTCATTGCCGGCCCACAGAAGTCCGGGCACACCGTCAATACCGCCCCACTGACCCAGGAACAGCAGGGGACCGAAAAAGACCACGGTGGCTTCTTTCTCAGCAAGGAATTCCGTCAGGCGGCCTGACAGGATGCGGTTATCAGGATTTGCAGGCAGGGCGGCAGCAGTGATACCCGCAATAATGCGGTCATGCCGCGACAACCTCACGAACGCCTCATCATATGATCTGATACAAAGAGGGTCAATGTTTACAACCTCCATGGCAAGGTAGTCGTTGAGCCTGGTTGCAAAAAACTCTGCCTGCCCCACGGTAAGGACTGCAAAGCTTCCCTTTTCAAGATCTGCCAGTGGCAAACGGGCATTATCGTTGACCAGCACTGTAAGAGAACGGGCGACCGCCTGCCTGGCGCCGGGCACCTCCTGTACCTGGAAAACAGTCCGTTCATGATGAACGGCATCAAATCCGGTTTTCGATGCAGGCTTGCCGGAGAATACCGGCGGGGCAGCACCGGCATAGGCCATTGAAGTGATGAGTACCACAAAAAACGAAACAACGGATCGCAGGAAGGGCATACTTCAGGAATTTTGAATTAATAAAGCGGCGCCGGAGTGCCGGCAAAGGCCATCCGGAAACTGAGCCAACTTCAAAAATAATCAAAAGAAAAACAAAGTGGCGACCCCGAAATATATTAGCAGTCCCGTTATATCAACCAGTGTGGTAATCGCGGGACTTGCAGCGACAGCCGGGTCGCCCCCGAGGCGCTTGACCAGCAGTGGAAGTCCGGCACCCAAAACCGTAGACGTTATGACCTGCAGGCTTAATGCAAGCGAAATGGCAAATGCAATAAACAAAAGGTTATATTCCGGGGGCACATCAGTCTCCCATGAAAGGAAAAGTATCTTGCCGAAAGCTATAACACCGAGTACCAGTGACAGCAGGAATGCTATCCTCGCCTCCTTGAACAGAATTTTCAGCCAGCTCCGGGCCGTTATCTGCCCGAGCGCGATCGCCCTGATGACCATGGTTGCAGCCTGTGAACCGGCGTTACCTCCCGTATCGGCAATCATGGGCATATAAAGAGCAAGAATGATAAGCGAAGTCATCGCCTCTTCGTAACGATGTATTATCATTCCCGAAATAATTCCTATCACGGCAAGAGACGACAGCCATACCACCCTTTTCCTGAAATGCCCGAACACTCCCGTTTCAACATAATTAAGGTCCTCCGGGGCATGCACAATACCCATGAATTTCTCCAGGTCCTCGGTATGCTCTGCCCGGATGACATCTATAGCCTCATCATGCCTGACGATTCCTGCAAGCTGCCGGTGGGCATTGAGAACCGGTATGGCAACCATATCATATTTCTCTATCTTTTGTGCAACACTCTCCCTGTCCTCTTTCACATCGGCCCAAACAAAGTCGGAATGCAATATATCTCCTACCGGGGTATCAGGTTCAGCCATGATGATATCCTTGAGAGTGACAAAGCCTCTCAGCTTCATGTTCTCGTCAACCACGTAAACATAGTAGATCATCTTTTTGGAGGGTGCATCCTGCCTGATCTTTTCAATGGCCCGGTTAACAGTCATATCTGCCCTTACCGTGGCAAAGTCGGTGATCATGATACTTCCTGCCGTCTCTTCCGGGAAGGAGCTGAGGAAGATAACGTTCTCACGGGTCCTTTTGTCCAGGAAAGGCAGCAGCTCAAGCTGCTGGTCCTTATCCAGTTCCTGGTAAAGGTCAGCCCTTATATCGGACGACATGTTGGTGAATATCCTGGCAAACAGCCGCCGGTCTGCAATATCGAACAGTTCAAGCAACTGCTCCATCTCCATGTTTGAGGCGATATCCCCGAGATCCTCATCAGCAAAATCCGGCAGAAGTTTCAGGATCTGTTCACCGGACAGGTTCTTAAGAAGTTCTGCAGTCTCAACCGACGGCATCTTTTTTAAGATCGCCCCGAGGGCTTCCATCTCGTCAGCCTCAATAAGACCCCTTACGATAGAGTGTCTCTGGTCCTTTACTATATCTACCATAACCCGGTGTTATTTATTTACATGAAAAATCCGCACAATAGATGGTTAAAGTCCCGGGTGGGCTTATAAACGGGCAGGGCCAAATAAAAAAAGCCCTTCCGTGGAAGGGGCATAACAGACATACAGACTGATTCGCGGGTTTGTGCCGCTAACCGGTATGAGAAAGATGCCCCTTGTTGAGTTTTAGCTCTGAATGACTTATTCCGTGCAAAACGGAAAGCTGCATTATGCCAAGCCTTAATCCGGCAGGGCCTGTTCTACCCATTGGCGTCTGTGGACGTTTTTGGGCAGCAGCCTGTGTTCATTCAGTAGCCTCACCTAACAGGCTAAAACCGGGCACAAAATTAAGAAGAATATTCTCAAAAAAAAAACAGCTGTTCACTAATAAAAAACCTGTAAAAAATTGCATTAATTCAAAAAACCGCTAATTTGCGCCGGTATTCTCAGCACAAAAAGAGGTTATAACTATGGCAATATCTGAAAAGCTCAAACCGGAACTGATCTGGAAATATTTTGAGGAAGTCAGCAGGGTGCCCCGGCCTTCAAAAAAAGAGGGGAAAATAACAGAGTGGCTGATCCGCTTCGCTGCAGAGCAGGGTCTTGAAATCAAAAGGGATGCCGCCGGCAACCTGCTTATAACCAAGCCGGCTGCCGGGGGATTTGAGAACAGGCAGACGGTTGTCCTGCAGAGTCATATGGATATGGTGTGTGAAAAAAATTCTGATGTGACCCATGATTTTGAAAATGACCCCATCATACCGGTAATTGACGGTGAGTGGGTCAGGGCAACTGGAACAACCCTGGGTGCGGATGACGGTATTGGCATGGCAGCCCAGCTTGCTGTTCTGGCCTCAGGCGATCTGCAGCACGGCAAGATAGAGTGCCTCTTCACCGTCGACGAAGAGACCGGTCTCACGGGTGCATTTGCCCTGGAACCGGGTTTCTTTGAAGGGAAAACCCTGATAAACCTGGACTCGGAAGATGAGGGAGAGCTTTTCATTGGCTGCGCCGGAGGTGTGGACACACTTGCAACCATGGAGTATGATGAGGAGGAGATACCCTCTTCCCATACCGGATTCATGGTTAAGGTCGGGGGACTTGCAGGGGGGCATTCGGGTGATGACATTCACAGGGGCAGGGGTAACTCCAACAAGATACTGAACCGCTTCCTTTGGAACCTGAACAACAGATATGATATGAAACTAGTATCATTTAACGGAGGCAACCTGCGTAATGCCATTCCAAGGGAGGCCGAAGCCCTGTTTTCAATCCACCGAGATGATGCCGGCGACATGAAGGAGTACTTCGGATCATTCAGGCAGGCAGTTATGACGGAAATGACCGAAGCGGACAGGGGACTGTCGATCTCCCTCAGTGAAGCTGAACTGCCGGGAACTGCGGTGGATGAGGACACGCAGATCGATCTTCTCTATTCACTTTACGCATGTCCACACGGAGTAATAGCATGGAGCCCGAAGATAGAGGGACTGGTTGAGACCTCCACCAGCCTCGCCTCTGTAAAATTTAAAGACAACAGGATCCTTATAACCACAAGTCAGCGGTCATCATCCGATTCCGCAAAGGCCGATGTGGCAGCTATGGTCGAAAGTGTTTTCAGGCTGGCAAATGCAAATGTAAAAAGAACCGGATCATATCCGGGCTGGAACCCCAACCGGGATTCGAAGATACTTAACCTTACAGAATCCGCCTATAAGAAGCTGTTCGGTAACGAACCGGTGGTCCGCGCAATACATGCGGGACTGGAATGCGGACTTTTCCTGGAGAAGTATCCCGGACTCGATATGATATCCTTTGGCCCCACTATAAAGGGGGCCCACTCGCCTGATGAGAGGCTGCATATCGGCTCGGTGACCCGGTTCTGGGACCTGCTGCTGGAGGTGCTCAGAACAATACCCTGAAGCCGGCATATCAGGCAGCCGGAAAGCCGGGTCCTGCTGCCGGCATCAGTTATCTAGACGCCCTGTCCCCGGAGGGCCGGTTCACCGGTCTCAGTCCGCCGGCTTGAACTCCTCTGTCCCTGCGCCGCACACCGGGCATTTCCAGTTGTCGGGAAGCTCCTCAAAGGGGGTTCCGGGTTCAATCCCGCCGGCTGCATCGCCGTTTTCCTGATCGTAAAGGTATCCGCATACCCTGCATTTGTGTCTCTTCATAGCTTTGTTTTCGTTCAATGGGTAAATAAAAGATATATTCCTGATTATAACAAGAAGCTGAGTAAAATACCTGCGGCAACTGCCGAACCAATCACGCCTGAAACATTGGGTGCCATGGCATGCATCAGCAGGTGATTGGTGGGGTCGTAGCGCAGCCCTTCATGCTGCACCACACGGGCGCTGTCGGGTACGGCCGACACACCGGCAGCACCTATCAGCGGGTTGATACGATCATCACCCCTGAGAAAAAGGTTCATCACTTTTGCAAAGACCAAGCCACCGGCAGTTGCTATCATGAACGAAACGGCACCCAGTACGAATATCAGCACAGATGTCGGGGTCAGGAACACGTTGGCCTGTGTTGAAGCGCCAACGGTAAGCCCAAGCAGTATGGTCACAATATCTATCATGCTGCCCCTTGCCGTTTCGGCAAGCCTCCTTGTTACACCTGATTCCTTGAGCAGGTTGCCAAAGAACAGCATCCCGAGAAGTGGCAACGAACTGGGTGAAATAAGCGCGGTAATGATTAGCCCGATAATGGGGAAGAGGATCTTTTCAAGCCTTGATACGGCCCTTGGAGGCTTCATTCGGATCAGCCTCTCTTTTTTTGTCGTAAGCAGCCGCATTATGGGGGGTTGTATAACGGGGACCAGGGCCATGTAAGAGTAAGCGGCAATCGCGATCGGCCCGATAAGGTTCCGCACGGTCGTGCCGTCAGGCAATATATTAACCCCGTCAGCCAGTTTGGAAGAGAGAAAAATGGCCGTGGGTCCGTCTGCCCCCCCTATGATGCCAATGGCGCCGGCTTCAGGCAGTGCAAAACCAAGCGAGAGAGCGCCAAGGAAAGTCAGGAATATACCTATCTGTGCCGCTGCTCCCAGCAGCATAAGGCGGGGATTCGAAATGAGTGATGAAAAATCGGTCATTGCACCTATTCCCAGGAATATCAGGGGCGGATAAACGCCTTTCAGAACCCCGAAATAGAGATAATTCATGACACTTCCCTCCTCGTAAACACCAAGCTGCAGACCGGCATCCTGCACAAAGGGCATATTCCCTATAATTATCCCTGTACCAATGGGTACAAGCAACAGGGGTTCATATTCATATCTGACTGCCAGAAATATGAAGATCAGTCCGATCGCAATCATAAATACATTGGCCCAGGTGATATTTACAAAACCGGAAAAACTGAAAAACGTCTGCAGCCCCTCTGCCGCTCTTGATCCTGTAGCCCTCAGGGGGGCGGTTGCATCCTGATGTATGCTGACATATTCGCCAAATGGGGGGTCTGAAAGGTGTATGGAAGCCTCCCGGGCAGCGGGAAACACAGGGGTGCCAATTAAATGTCCGCTACCCGACCACAACAGGGCCAGGAGTGCGATAAGGCCAAAAACGGTAAACAATCTCTTCATCTAAGAATATTTCTAAATCCCGGGCATATCATACCATTTCTATCAGGATATCACCCTGCAAAACACTAGATCCCCTGTTAACGTTAACAGATTCAACGACACCTTCCTTTTCTGCCCTGATCCTGTTTTCCATTTTCATGGCTTCCATCACCAGGATCACCTGGCCTTTTTTTATCATATCCCCGGGTTTAACCATGATCTCAATTATTGTTCCGGGCAGCGGGGCAACAACAGGTTCAGTTGATCCCTTCTCTCTCTTTTCTATATCTCCTTTGTCACTTGGAGGTAATTCGGCCCTGACAAGTGTCGGGGTCTTTGTCTTTTTAACTTCCCGGTGGACCTCTACGGAGTAGCTGGTGCCGTTGATCTCAATTTCCGCCGTTGTATCCTCAAAACTTTTTATCTCAGCCTCATATGTGTTACCACTGATGGTAAATTTGAACGTCTTCATATTCTAGTGCCTTGGATTTTGTCTTAACCCGTATATTTTTGAACTCCAGGGAGAATATCTCTTGGAGATCTTTTTTATCGTTATTACCCCGCTCTCCTCATCATGCATCTTGTTCAGATACAGGAAAAGAGCCATTCCAATTGCTGCATTTACCTCACCTGTAACCCGCAAATCGGTGTCTTTATCTGCCTCCGGTTTCATTCTTCCTTTATGAAGTATTCCCCTGAAGTCGAACTTCAGTATTGAGGGCATTTTGTAAAAGACCATGTACAAAAGCACCAGGGCTGCAAAAACAACAATGTAACCGACAAGGGCTACCGTGGCAGAGAAACCATCTATTTGGGTAAAGTCAAACATAAATTATAAGGGTATATTGGAATGTTTCTTCGGAGGATTGACATCCTTTTTCGTAACCAGCGTCTGCAGCGCCCTGATAATCCTGAACCTGGTATTTCTGGGTTCAATAACATCATCTATGTATCCGTGCCTGGCCGCCTCGTATGGATTAGCGAACTTTTCAACATATTCATTCTCTTTTTCGCTTATGTACCTGGCTTTTTCCTCATCCCCGTCAATTTGTGCAATATTCCTGCCTTCAAGGATTTCAACAGCGCCCCTCGCTCCCATCACCGCGATCTCGGCAGTGGGCCAGGCATAATTGATATCCCCGCGAAGCTGCTTGCACCCCATAACATCATGCGCACCTCCGTATGATTTCCGCAATGTGATGGTAACCTTGGGAACGGTAGCCTCTCCGTATGCGAAAAGAAGCTTTGCACCCTGAACAATTATCCCTCCGTACTCCTGGGCACTGCCGGGAAGAAAACCGGGCACATCAACAAACGTTACAACAGGTACGTTGAATGCATCGCAAAAACGGACAAACCTGGCAGCTTTACGTGAAGCGTCAATATCCAGCACCCCTGCCAGGTAGTTCGGCTGGTTTGCAACAATACCTGCCGGCATTCCGTTGAATTTTGCAAACCCGACAACTATATTACGTGCATAGTGCCGGTGCATCTCAAGAAACTCCTTGTTGTCAACAACCGAATATATTACATCCTTGACGTCATATGCCTGGTTTGATTCTTCAGGGATGATATCATTGAGTATGTCATCCGCCCTTTCGGAAGGATCGCCGGTTTCTGTTACCGGAGGATCTTCCAGGTTATTCTGGGGCAGGTATTCCAGCAGCTTCCGGATGATCATCAGGCCCTCCTCCTCATCCTCTGCCCTGAAATGGGCAACTCCCGATTTGGAGGTATGAACCTCTGCACCACCAAGATCTTCGGTACTTACAACCTCTCCTGTAACCGACTTCGTAACCTTTGGCCCAGTAACGAACATGTAACTGGTCTTCTCACTCATTATTATCACATCGGTAAGAGCGGGAGAATAGACCGCACCCCCGGCACACGGGCCGAATATCGCAGAGATCTGCGGTATGACACCCGATGCCATGATATTCCTCTGGAAGATCTCAGCATAGCCGGCCAGGCTGAGAACTCCCTCCTGGATACGCGCACCGCCGCTGTCATTGATCCCTATTACCGGGGCCCCTACCTTCATCGCCTGATCCATGATCTTGCATATCTTCTTCGCAAAGGTTTCCGACAGAGATCCGCCGAGAACGGTAAAATCCTGTGAATAGACATAAACGACCCGGCCGTCGATCGTTCCATGCCCTGTGATTACTCCGTCACCCGGGTATTTCTTATCCTCCAGTCCGAAGTCATTGCAGCGATGGGTAATAAACATATCATACTCTTCGAAGCTGCCTTCATCGAGAAGAAGCTCCAGCCTTTCTCTTGCCGTTAATTTACCTTTTGCATGCTGGGCCTCGATCCGCTTCTTCCCTCCACCCAGCTTTGCCTGTTCACGCAGCTCAATAAGTCTTTGTATCTTTTCCTGTTGGCTCATATTTAAAATTGGGATTTATTATCAAGCCAGACTGCAAGGCTTCTCCGGATCACCGTAAAACATCTATTTGCTTTTATCCTCACACAACTCGGTCAGTACGCCAAGAGTCGACCTTGGATGCAGAAAGGCGATATCCAGCCCCTCGGCACCTTTCCTGGGCTGCTGGTCTATTGTCTGCACACCCTTCTGTTTTGCATGTTCAAGCGCCTCTTCTATACCCTTCACAGCAAAAGCAATGTGATGGATGCCTTCGCCCCTCTTTTCTATGAATTTTGCAACGGGGCCGTCGGGTGATGTCGATTCCAGCAGTTCAACCTTCGTCTGACCCACCATGAAAAAGGCCGTTCTGACCTTCTGGTCTTCTACCTCTTCAATATTGTAGCATTTCAGTCCGAGCACATCCTCATAAAAACTGATCGCCTCTTTGAGATCTTTCACGGCAATTCCAATATGCTCAATGTGTGTTGTCTTCATGTCTCTGGTTTTTTATTACACAAATGTATCTACAATCCATATCTGACTGTATGATTTTTATCAACTAACAAAGTAATAATAAGTGCTTTTAAACATAAAGCCGGACTGCTGCGACAATGATCTGTCAGGGCATTGCAGACAGCCCTATTATGGGAGACGCGGCGCCTATATGCGGGGGGTTGCATTCTGCCTGCTGAATGCATGTGCGGCTCTGATCTGCCATGGCATAGTGTCCGGTATGATGCATGCAGATGCGGCTTTAATCCGTTATTGCATCGTAAACTACCTGCTGAATGCGGGTGCGGAGGTTCATCTGCAGCAGCTTGTTGTTGAACTGATCGGGGTGAACCCTGTTCGACAGGAAAATATATATTATCTCTTCAGCCGGGTCTGCCCAGGCCATGGTCCCGGTAAAGCCACTGTGGCCGAAGCTTTCAGGCGAGGCTGAAGATGCCGTAGGCCCGTTTCCTGAATTGTTTCGCTCGGGCTTGTCAAAACCTATACCCCGGCGGTTCCCATTATTGCTGTTCGGAGCCGACGTGAACCATTCAATGGTTTCAGGATCAAAGTACCTTACCCCTCCGTATACGCCTCCCTGCAGGTATAGCTGCATAAGCTTGGCAAGATCATTGGCATTCGAAAAAAGTCCGGCATGGCCGCCCACACCGCCCAGCATTGCAGTACCCGGATCGTGCACGTGTCCGTGAACCAGCTGCCGCCTGAAGATCACATCATTCTCAGTGGGAACAATTTCAGTTTCCGGGTACCTTTCAAGAGGAAGGTAAGTCATCCTGCCTGCTCCGATGGGTTTGTAGAAATTTTTCCATGCATACTGATCAAGAGGTTCCGAACCTATTCTTTCTATAATGCTTTTCAGGTAATAATACCCAAGGTCGCTGTACAGGTAACGGTTGCTGCTCCTCAGAGGGGAATCATTGATCCTTTTGTATATGGTGTCGCGCCATGCCCTGTTCATGAACATCCTGTTGGCAACCCTTACCGTATAATCTCCTCCGGCCTGGTCACTGAAAAGGCTGTCCAGGAACCGGTAGTTTCTGTTCATGAACATATTTGCTGCAAGCATATACGGATAATGAGCCGAAACCCTGCGGGAGAAAAGCTCCTCATCCGGCACAAGACTCTCAAAGGTGTCGTAATAGAATGGTATCCACGGTTGCAGACGTGCCTGGTGCATAAGCACATCCTTGATAACCAGGTCGAACTTATTTGTACCTTCCAGCTCAGGAAGATAATATCCCAGGGTTTTTGAAAGATCCAGCCTGCCCTCTTCAATAAGCCTCATTATTGCCGGAACAGAAGCAGCAATTTTCGTTATCGAGGCAAGGTCGTAAAGATCGGTTGTCCTTACCGGGTTTGTCTGCCTGTATGTGTGAAACCCGAAAGCCTTGTGATACACAACATTGCCACGCCTGGCCACAAGCACCTGGGCTCCTGGTATTGCCTTCTCACTAATTGCATTATTGACCAGTTCGTCAATTTTCTGAAGTTTCTCTGAATCGAGGCCTGCATCCTCAGGCACCGAGTACCTGAGTCTTCCCGTCAGATAAGTATCCTTCCCGGCTCCCGCAGTGAACCGGGAACTGACACTGACCGGCAACCTGCCCGATGCAGCAACCGCACCGAATATTAACTGCGCAGAGTATTGCTGTGCAACCGGGTTATCGTCATATGAAACAAGCAGGGCATCAACTCCCGAAAGATCGTCAAAGAAAGAGATTGCATAGGGTGAGGTGAAAAGGACAAGCACCAGGTTGTTCCTGGGGGCCAGCCTCCTGATGAAGTAGGATGTCTGGGGAGATACTCCGTACTGCCTTGACCGCCGGTTATCAGGATTATGAACACCTGCAATAACAAGGTCGTATTTGTCAAGCTCTGCCATCAGGTTTCCGAACTGCTGAAGTGTAGCATATTTACTGATCGAATAGTGCTTTACAGGTGAGTACAGCTCAAGCCCTTCCTGGAACTCTGTTCTGCTCCCGTCGCCAATTGAGACGCTGGCAATGCGGAGTGTATCGGGCCGGACAAGCGGCAGCATTTCATTACGGTTTTCAAGCAGCGTGAGGGAAGCTCCGGTAATCCTCCTGAAGTTCACCCCGGCAGATGGCCGGTTAAGGTCCCGCATAATGTCCGATGTATCAACATGGCTGAGACTGTTCAGCCCTAACCAGTATTTAACCTGCAGCACCCTCCTGCACCTCTCTTCGATGATCTCTTCCGGAATGATCCCGCTTTCTACGGCCTCCAGTATTGCAGCAACGGCCCTGTCAACATCCGGCGGCATAAGCAGTATATCGTTACCGGCCAGCAAAGCCTGCACTTCAAGATGGCCCGGACTGAAATGGTCGGTTACACCACTCATACCAAGGCCATCGGTAAAAACCAGGCCACGGAATCCGAGGGTCCTCCTCAGAAGTTCCTCAACAGCCAGCGGAGAAAGCGATGTCGCAAGCATGGGTGTGCTGTCTATTGCGGGTACCTGAAGATGTGCAGTCATGATCCCGCCTGCACCCTTGTCAATGAACTCCTTAAAGGGAACAAGCTCGAGGGTGTCGATCCGTTCAATGGAATGAGGAATAAGCGGGAGCGTATGGTGGGAATCCATGTCTGTATCACCGTGCCCGGGAAAATGTTTGCCCACGGCAAGCACCCCGTTATCCTGCATCCCATTCATCAGATGCAGACCCTTGTCAGCTACATTCCACCTGTCATCGCCAAATGACCTGCTGCCTATAACGGGATTCCGGGGGTTGACATTGATGTCAAGAACAGGTGCAAAGTTTACGTGCGCACCTACCCGCCTCATCTGGTGGGCAATCTCAGCACCCATTTCATATATAAGCCTGTTGTCCTGCACTGCTCCGAGGACAATATGGCGTGGCCATGACATAGTGCTGTCAAGACGCATTTCGAGTCCCCACTCAGCATCCATGGCGATCATCAGGGGTGTAGCAGCATGCGACTGGTAACGGTTGGCCATATTGGCCTGCCTTACAGGCCCTCCCCTCATAAAGATAAGTCCCCCGATATTATACTCGCTTATCAGCCTCAATATCTCATCCTCATCGGCATACCGGGAATCGGAATATGCCTCGGCCATTATAAGCTGACCTATTCTCTCTTTCAGGGTAAGGGAGTTAAGAACGGAATCAACCCATCCGTCGCCTACCCCTGCATACGGCGGCGGTATTATCCTTCCTTCCTGGGCTGCCAAATTCAGCACTGGAGGATGATTAGCCGGAAGAAGAAGGAGGACCAGTATTACAGGAAACAAGAACCGGGAAAATGAAAACATAATCCAAACCTGATAAAAAGTTGCAAGCAAGTAATCCGGGAAAAAATGCCGGTCAGCAACGCAAAGATACTTGATTACCCTGTATTGCCCAATAAATACGGTTTTTTTTAAAAAAAATTGCATGTACTTTTACAACCATAATAATTAATGATTGAATTAATCAACTGAGTTCAGACATGACAAAAAAAATTACAGTTTTTACGTTACTGCTGTTTGCATTCTGCATTACTGCAGCCCGAGAGGAAGCCAGGTTGCTGAGGTTTCCCGCAATTCACGGCGATCAGATAGCATTCAGTTACGCCGGAAGCCTTTATACGGTAAGCAGTTCAGGGGGGACAGCCAGGAAGCTTACCGGGCACGACGGTTATGAGATGTTTCCCAGGTTTTCGCCCGACGGTAAACATATCGCTTTTACCGGCCAGTATGACGGCAATACCGAGGTGTTCCTCATTCCCGCCGGAGGCGGCGAGCCTGAGAGGCTGACTTACACTGCCACACTGGGGCGTGATGACCTGGGAGACCGTATGGGGCCCAACAATATTGTGATGGGATGGACACCCGACGGCAGCAGTATAACATTCCGGTCGAGAAAAAGATCGTTCAACTCTTTCAAGGGGCAGCTATACAACGTCCCGGCAGAGGGGGGACTTCCGGTTCAGCTTCCCCTTTCAGAGGGAGGTTTCCTCTCCTACTCGCTCGACGGACAGAAGTTTGCATACAACAAGGTGTTCCGTGAGTTCCGTACCTGGAAATATTATGAAGGTGGAATGGCCGATGATATCTGGGTATACGACAGGGTTGCGCGGACCAATACCAACATAACAAACAGCAAATCACAGGACATAATCCCCATGTGGGTAAGAGATGAGATATACTTCCTTTCCGACAGGGAGCGTATCATGAACATGTATGTTTATAACACCAATACCGGAGAGACCAGGAGAGTGACCAACTTTGCCGAATATGACATTAAGTTCCCGTCCCTGGGCAGGAACTTCATCGTATTTGAAAACGGCGGATACATATATAAGTTTGATACCAGGACGAAGGAGTATGAGAAGGTACCCATAACAATTACAGGTGACTTCGTTCATGCAAGGGCTGAATGGAAGGACGTCTCCGGATCGGTACGCTCGGCCGGAACATCGCCCAATGGCGAAAGGGTGGTCTTCTCGGCAAGAGGAGAGATCTTCAATGTGCCCGTGACAAAAGGCATTACAAGGAACCTGACCCAGTCACCCGGCGCCCATGACAGGAATGCCAGCTGGTCGCCCGACGGCGAACACATTGCCTGGGTGTCTGATAAAGGCGGGGAATTTGAGATTTACATGCAAAAACATGATGGCTCCGGGTCTCCGGTTCAGCTGACTTCTGCAGGCGACACCTACATATTCGGTTTCCAGTGGTCGCCCGACAGCAGGAAGATACTTTATCACGACAAGAGAAACAGGCTGAGGATAGTGGATGTAACTACCCGAACCATAACTGATGTAGCCTACAGCGGATTGTCGGTTATCTCAGACTACAGCTGGTCGCCCGACAGCAGGTGGATAGCATTTACAAGGCCCGAACGCGGAATGAACATCATCTGCCTCTATAATGTCCAGAACGGCAGCATCCATGAGGTAACCGACAAATGGTACGCATCGGGTAACCCGACTTTCAGTACAGACGGCAAATACCTGGTATTCACCTCCAGGAGGGATTTCAACCCCACTTACAGCCAGACCGAGTGGAACCATGCATACACTGACATGACCAGAATATACCTGGTTACTCTTGCAAAAGAGACACCCAGTCCCTTTGCCCCAAAAGATGATACGGTAGAAACAGCCGGCAGCAGCGGTTCGGCCGGACAATCATCAGGTCCTGACAGGCAGCCCGGAGATCCGATAAAGGTGGATATCGAGGGCATCGGTAACAGGATCGTCTCGCTTCCGGTTTCCCCTTCGAACTATTTCAGCGTTGTTGCCACAGGCGACCGCATCTATTACAATGAGAGGTCGACCGGCGCAGGAGCTACCAGCATGAAAATGTATGACCTTTCCAAAGAGGAAGAGACAAAACTTGGTGAGAACATATCCTTCAGCCTCTCTCCCAACAACAGGAAAATGCTTGTCCGCATCCGCAACAACTTCGCAGTCATCGACCTGCCGTCATCCCCCATCAACGTTTCCGACCACATTGACCTGTCCGGTCTCAGAGCCTGGGTTGACTATTCAGAGGAGTGGCAGCAGATATATGACGAAAGCTGGAGACAGATGAGGGACTTCTTCTATGATCCGAACATGCATGGGGTGGACTGGGAAGCGATGTATGAAAAGTACAATGTTCTGGTCCCCCACGTGCGTCACAGAACCGACCTGACCTACATAATAGGCGAGCTTATTGCCGAACTGAATGTGAGCCATGCATACGCACAGAACGGTGAACGGCCCATGCCCGAAAGGATCAATATGGGACTGCTGGGTGCAGAGCTTAGTACTGACGAATCAGGTTTTGCCAGGATTGATCGCATACTTGAAGGAGCCAACTGGAGCAGCAATCTGCGATCACCACTTACAGAGATCGGCATGAATGTCGAACCTGGTTATTTCATCCTTGCCGTAAACGGAAATCCGGTTAATGAAGTTGATAACATATACAGCCTGCTCATCAATACCGCCGGCAGACTTGTGGAGCTGACCGTCAACAGCAAGCCTGATCTTGAAGGCAGCCGTAAAATACTGGTTACACCTGTTGCCGACGAGGCCGACCTCTATTATTATAACTGGGTCCAGGATAATATTCGCAGGGTCGATGAAGCAACGGGCGGACAGGTTGGCTACATTCACATACCCGATATGGGTGTAAACGGACTTAACCAGTGGGCAAGGCTTTATTACCCGCAATTGCAGAAACGCGGACTTATCATAGATGACCGCGGCAACGGTGGTGGTAACGTTTCACCCATGATAATAGAGAGGTTGCAGCGGACAATGACCTATGCCACCATGCATACAAACCAGACGGTAGGTTCTGTGAACCCGGTAGGCACGCATGTAGGTCCGAAGGTAGCGCTGATAGACAGGTATTCGGCATCTGACGGCGATCTCTTCCCCTACAGGTTCAGGCAGCACAACATCGGGACAATCATCGGTGTCACAACCTGGGGAGGAGTTGTCGGCTACAGCGGAGCCATACCCTGCATGGACGGGGGCTCGATCATTACTCCATCATATGCCCCATATGCGGCAGACGGAAGCGGCTTTATCATTGAGGGCGAAGGGGTTGAACCCGATATCTGGATCGACAACGATCCTGCCAGGGAGTTCAGGGGGATTGATGACCAGCTGAACAAGGCAATAGAAGTGATACTTAAGAAGATTGAGGAGTGGGATCAGTGGGTTCCTCCAATACCCGAATTTCCCGATAAGAGCAAATAATGACGTGAACATACCCGTGGCCCGGGAAAGGCACAGGGACAGGCCTGAATGCAGGAGTTAAACCCTCCGGCATCCGGGCCTGTTGCCTTTATGCGCTCCGGTGGAAACCTAGCGGCTCCTCAGGTAATTCTCAATGCTCCGGTCATAGGTCCTTTCTGCACTTTCACTGAAGTAACACGCCGGGAGTTGTCCCATCCGCCGATGATAGTGAAGGCATTCGCAGCACATCCCCTTGCGGCTGCAAGAATATGTACAGTTACAAATCTCTTTGTTCTTTTCGATCTTGCATTCCATAACTGTTGCTTATTGTTTGTCATGATCTGTCAGCCCGCCAATATACAAAAGATCACACCCTGAAGCAAGAATTATACCCTGAAGAAACAATGATATTACCCGGCCAGTCAGTACGGGAGTTGTATCTTCCCTTACAATCTGATTAATATATCAATACATTTAGATTATCTTTGCAGTTGTAAACTAAACCCAGGGTAAAAATCATCATAAAATGGAAATGATTATAAGTTTTGAGGATGGCAAGAAAGTTAATGCAGAATACAAGGGCATGACAATTAAAACTGACCAGCCGGCCAAGGCTGGTGGTGAGAGCAGCGCACCGGAGCCCTTTTCCCTGTTTCTTGCTTCAATCGGGACATGTGCCGGCATATATGTTAAATCATTCTGCGATCAGAGAGATATACCTTCCTCCGGGATCAGGCTGGTCCAGACAATGAATTATAATCCCGAAAAAAGGCTGATTGACAAAATAAGCATAGAAATTCAACTGCCGGCCGGTTTTCCTGAAAGATACAGGGATGCGATAAAAAAGGCAGCAGACCTGTGCACTGTAAAGAAGCACCTGGCCTCGCCACCTGAGATTGCGGTGCAAACAATCCAGGATAGTAAATAGCAGTATCAACGGCTCTCTGAGCCAATAATCTCGAACTCAATCCGCCGGTTCAATGCCCTGCCCTCTTCGGTCTCATTTGTTGCTACCGGCATTGTTTCGCCAAATCCGCGGTATTCAACTCGTTGGGGACTAATACCGGCCTGGTAAAGGTAACCGGCAACCGATTCAACCCTCCGGTCCGACAGTTCCTTGTTGTAATCTGCACCTCCTACATTATCGGTATGACCGTTAATGCGTATCCTGATAGCCGGATTGTTGTTCAGGAAACTCACAAGGTAATCGAGCTCGACGATTGATTCCGGTTTCAGCTCGTAACTGTCAAACTCAAAAAATATGTTTCTGAGTACAGTCTTTTCACCCTCTCTTATAGGATTAAGCGGAATATCCTTCAGGTAGGGATCGGACTGGGGGGTAAATCCGCTAAGGGAAAAATGGTCAGAATAAAAAAGGTAGCCCTCCCCGGAAACATTCAGGGCATAATTCCTGCCCATGGTTATCGGAACCAGGAACTCACCCGTTACAGGATCTGAAAGAGATTGTATTACAGTCTCAGCGGTCTCCAGGTCAATCAGTTCAAAACCGGCAGACAAACGCCTCCGGGTTTCAGCGTCAAAAACGGTGCCTTTCATATAGGAGACTTCCTTTGGGCGTACTTCGGGGTAGAGCTCAAATGTATATATATCCCTTACGAGTCCGGTCATCCTGTCGGAGGCAAAATAACCCCTGTCGCCCCTTGCATTTACTATAAGACCGATCTCATCATGATGGGTATTGAGCGGATACCCGAGGTTCAACGGTGCGGTCCAGCCTCCCTCGTCATCCCTGCGAATAACAAACAGGTCATACCCCCCCATACCGGTGTGCCCGTCTGATGAAAAGTAGAGCGTCGTGTTGTCAGCATGGATGAAAGGCGACATCTCATTGCCCGGGGTATTGATCACTTCTCCCATATTAACGGGAGCGTCCCATCTGCCGTTCCCAAGGTAGTTTGAATACCACAGGTCCATATTGCCTAGGCCTCCCCTGCGGTTACTTGAGAAAAACAGGGTCTGGCCATCGGGTGTTACCGAAGGCTGGGCTTCCCATGCCGTGGTATTGACCGGCGGACCGAGATTAACAGGCTCCCCCCACTTGTTGCCGGTCCGCTCGGCAAAATAAATGTCACAACTGCCATGTCCGTCCTCACGGTTGCAGCCTGTAAAGAATATCAGCCTGCCGTCGGCGGTAACAGAGGGTGCTCCTTCATTCAGTTCGGAGCTTAGCGGAGGCCCTATTTCCCGGGCAGGGGTCCATTCATTGCCGGCAAAGTAGCTGACATAGAAATCCTCCCTTAAATTGGGCGGAACCCTTCTTCCTGAAGTATCCCGTTTAGTCTGTCTGGTGAAGATCAGTACCTGCTCATCGGCTGTCAGGGTGGGCCAGTACTCATCATCTTCCGAATTTATGGCGGGGCCTATATCCACCGGATCAAAGGGCACCGGGTTCTTCATGGCTTCTATCGCAAACTCACAGTTCAGTATCTTCTGACCGGCCGATCTCCGGATCCTTTCCGGAACATCATTGTAAGAGGATAGTTTATTGTAGGAGGTACGGGCCTCCTCATATCTTCCCAGGGCCATTAATGCATTACCCTTGTTAAAATATACAAGCGGGTAAAATTCTGCATTGACAGACACGGCTTGTCTGAAATGGTCGACTGCATCG